>NZ_ANOG01000331.1 GCF_000346295.1 Rhodopirellula maiorica SM1
GGAATTTCGTGTTCGCACCTTCGAGAATGTGTTCGAGGGAACGACAATTACCTTCGCCACGCTTGGTGGTGACGCCGGATACTTGGGAGTCGCCGGTTACGCACGACGCCGATACAACAAAGATCAGGGCGTCAAAAAATAAGGCTTACTCCAAGTCAAATTCGCGAGTATTTCTCGTTTAACCCGTTTCTTACCTCGGCCTCCGAACGGCCAAAGAACCAATATGTCAGCCCACATTCGTAACTTTTGCATTATCGCCCACATTGACCACGGCAAGAGCACATTGGCGGATCGATTGCTCGAACACACCGGCACCGTCACCCTGCGTCAAATGAAATCGCAACTGCTTGATGATCTGGCGCTCGAGCGTCAACGTGGGATCACGATCAAAGCGCGTGCGGTGACGATGCGATTCAAACGCGGCGGCAAAGATTACGAATTGAACTTGATCGATACTCCCGGTCACGTCGACTTTCACTACGAAGTCTCGCGGTCGTTGGCATGTTGCGAAGGCGTGCTGTTGTTGGTCGATGCCTTTCAAGGGGTCGAAGCTCAGACAGTGGCCAATGCCTATGCGGCGATGGAACACGATCTAAAGATCATTCCCGTGATCAACAAGATCGACCTGACTCATGCTAGGCCCGATGAAGTAGCCGAAGAAATGATGAACTCGTTGGGAACCGATCCCGATGAATGTGTCCGCGTCAGCGCAAAGACCGGTGTCGGCGTCGATGAATTGCTCGACGCCATCATCGAGAAAATCCCCGCACCCACCGGCGACCCCGAAGCTCCGCTTCAAGCGATGGTCTTTGATTCTAACTATGACGATTTCCGTGGCGCGATCACGTATATCCGTGTGATGAACGGAACGGTTCGCAAAGGCCAAAAAATTCGCTTCCTGCGTGCGGGGTCGACGCACGATGTGATCGAATTGGGACGTTTTGCACCAGCACGTGAATCGTGCGACGAGCTTAAAGCTGGCCAAGTCGGCTACTTGATTTGCAACATCAAGAGTCTTGGTGACGTGCATATCGGCGACACCGTGGGGCCTGCGGGCAAAGACCTGGTGGAACCCTTGCCCGGATATTCACGTCCGAAACGGATGGTTTATTGCGGTTTGTTCCCTAGCGATGGTCAGGATTTTACCGAACTGCGTGATGCACTTGAGCGGCTCTCGATCAACGACCCCAGTTTTGAATTCGAACCCGAAACCAGCGAAGCGCTTGGGTTCGGGTTCCGCTGTGGCTTCCTTGGTCTGCTGCACATGGAGATTGTCCAACAGCGATTGGAGAACGAATCGGATGTCGACTTGGTGCAAACCGCACCGAACGTGACTTACGAAGTCGTCAACAAACGGGGCGAGACGCTGACGATCCACAAACCTCAAGACGTTCCGGATCCCGGTGATATCGAAGAATTCCGTCAACCCATCGTTCGCTGTAGCGTGATTGTGCCCAATGATTTCATCGGCGCGGTGATGAAGCTTTGCCAAGAACGCCGTGGCATCCAAAAATCGCAAGAGTACCTTGGGGCGCAACGCGCGATGTTGACTTACGACATCCCGCTGGCCGAAGTCGTTTACGATTTGCACGACAAGATCAAAAGCTGCACCAAAGGCTACGGTACGCTCGATTATGAAATGGTCGGGTACGAACCAGCCGACCTTGTCCGTATGGACATCATGGTCAACGGCAACCGTGTCGACGCCCTCAGCGTGGTATGTCACCGAGCGGATGCCGATCGTCGCGGGCGAGCGGTCGCCAAGAAATTGAAGGCCGAAATCGAACGCCACATGTTCGAAGTCGCAGTGCAAGCGGCCATTGGAAGCCGCGTGATCGCTCGCGAAACCGTTCCAGCCATGCGAAAAAACGTGACCGCGAAATGTTACGGTGGTGACATTACGCGAAAACGCAAATTGCTGCAGAAGCAAAAAGAGGGCAAGAAACGGATGAAGGCGATTGGCAATGTGGAAATTAGCCAAAAAGCGTTCATGGCCGTGCTGAGTGATTCCGAAGGGGGTTAAATCCTCGGGGGGCGAATACCTACGCTTCTAGCAGACGTCGACACGCATTATCCTTAGGGTCTATCTCAGGGTGCCGGCGGAGGCATCCCGTTCCAGTTGACAGCGTCTATTCGTGTGGAAAAACAGGTGTCCCATTTTCAGATGGGAACAAAGGCGGCCTGGTTTTTATGTGCGGACAGAATCCCCCGCCTCGGGTGGGTCGTTGTTTCGGTGGTAAGCACTTCTAGAGGATCAATACGGTGAAGCAGACATTATTTATCGGTTTTTTTTGGCGTTGCTGTCTTTCGCCGCCCAGCCTAGTCCGATTGCGATAGCGCAAGACGACGTCGCGGTTGTGGTTGCGGAGGATTCGGTGGCGGAAAGTTCAGAGACTCTTTCCATCAGCGATCCGCTCGCTGCCGATGTTGAGGCTGTGGCTGCCACTCCAGCCGAGTTGGAAGAAAAAATCGCGGCCGCCGCCTTGGCTGGCCACAACGCTTGGATGTTAACCAGTTGTGCCTTGGTTCTATTTATGACCGCACCTGGTTTGGCGATGTTCTATGGCGGTCTGGTTCGCCGCAAAAATGTGCTTAGCGTTTTAATGCAGTGCATCTTCCTGATGGGCATGATGACAGTGCTGTGGGCCGTGGTTGGATATTCGTTGTCCTTTGGCGGCTCCGGCGCCTGGGTAGGTAACTTTGACTATCTGTTTATGAACGGCGTCCAACGCTACTGGAGCGATGCTGCCGGCGGCCCGGTCACACCGATGTTAAGCGACGATATTCAAATCCCGATGCTCACCCACATGCTGTTCCAAGGCATGTTCTTTATCATTACTCCCGCTCTGATCTGCGGTGCATTCGCCGAGCGAATGAAGTTCAGCGCGATGGCAGTCTTTTCTCTGTTGTGGGGATTGTTGATCTATTGCCCGTTATGCCACTGGGTTTGGGACGGTGGTATTTTGGCGTACGGATCCGAGCATGCGTTTGCGGGCGGAGCCTTGGATTTCGCCGGAGGCACGGTGGTTCACATCAGCAGCGGAATCTCGGCCTTGGTCGCCGCCATTTTGATTGGGCCTCGTATGGGATATTTGCGAGAACCGATCCAGCCTCACAATCTTACGTTCACCGCCTTGGGCGCGGCGATGTTGTGGGTCGGATGGTTCGGTTTCAACGCGGGCAGCGAATTGTTGTCCGATGACCTAACCAGCAGTGCGTTTGCCGTCACTCACTTTTCCGCTGCCGCCGGTGCGTTGGCTTGGGTGCTGACCGAATGGTGCATTCTGAAGAAACCAACCGTCCTGGGCGCAAGCAGCGGCGCGGTCGCTGGATTGGTCTGTATCACGCCAGCCGCCGGATTCGTGCAGCCGATGCCCGCGTTATTCATGGGCGCGTTGGCAGGCATCGTTTGCTATTTCGCTTGTAGCAAACTGAAACATGCGCTGCGATACGATGACGCGCTTGACGCGTTTGGGGTCCACGGTGTCGGTGGTACACTCGGGGCGGTGTTGACGGGGATCTTTGCGACACGAGCGTGTTGGAATATCTCGGGCGACAGCAAGCTAGGTTTGATTGAAAGTGGCGATCCGAGCTTGCTGATCGGCCAAGTCGTCGCCATTGTGGTCACGTATGCGTTCGCAGGAATCGGCAGCTTGATCCTGTTGAAGTTAATTGACGCTGTGATTGGGTTACGCGTTCACGCCGAGAGCGAACAACGTGGATTGGATATCACCGACCACGGCGAAGAAGGTTACACGTTCGCTTAGGTTTCACCAACGCGAAATAGCAAACTCACTGCAGCCGTGATCATCAAGATCGCGGCTGCGGTCGTTTGTGCGGTCGTGATCGACGATGCTTCGGCGAGTTGCCCCCATAGAATGGATCCGGTGGTCATCGAAAACGCCATCGCCGTCAAATAGCACCCCATGCCGCGGGCTCGCATCCGAGCAGGAAGAGTCATCTGGGCGGTGGAGTTCAATGTCGTCAGCGTCATCATCCACGTCGCCCCCATCAGCAACGTGGCGGCGCACACCGTGAACGTCTCGGTGTTGTTGGCGAGCGTAGCTAAACCGATTGCGAACCCCACCATCGCGATAGCGATCGTTTGGTCGGCACCACGATGCCGTTGGAAATGAGGCAGCGTCCAAGCGGCAAACACCGCTCCGACACCCACACATCCCACCAGAAAACCAAACCCGCTGGCGCCCCAGCCGAGATGTTGTTTTGCGACCAGCGGCAGCAGCGACCATAACGCGCTTCCGGGCAACACGAACAACACCACGCCCAGGATGGTGTGCCGCATCGCCTTTGTTTTGGTGACGTAGCGAAGCCCTTGGTACATCGACAGGCGAAACGACAGTCCGCGTGAGGATTCACGGCGTGTTCGTTTCCATGACAACAAAACGGTCAACACTCCGGCAAACGACAAGGCGTTGATTGCAAACGCCGTCCACACACCGGCCATCGCGATTAAGATGCCGCCCAAGGCAGGGCCCACCGCACGGGCGAGATTGAAGCTGATACTGCCCAGCGCTACCGCGCGAGCGAGTTGAGTTTTGGGGACAAGTTCGGGAATCGATGCTTGCCAGATCGGGACATGCACCACCATGCCTAGCCCAATGACAAAGGTAAACACCAGCAGCAGCTTGGCCGTGATCATGTCGCTCAGCGTCAGCGAAGCCAGTGTTGCAGTGCAAGCACAGAGGACAAACTGGGTGCCGATTAACATTCGCCTGCGGTCGATGCGGTCACCCAATACACCGACGGGAATGGCTAAGAAAATAATCGGCGCCGCCATCACCGTTCGCACGGCAGCGACCATCTCTGGCGAGGGGTCCAAGCTAGCCATCAACAACCCGCGCCCACTTCGTGAATCCAAGTGCCAAGGTTCGAAGCCAGTGACGCAAACCAAAACGCACGGTACAGCGGGATTTGCAGTGGGGCCCAAGCCGACGATGATGTCAGGGTACGGGTGGTGAAAGCACCGGCCAACGATTTAACCTTGTTCCGACCGCGGTCATCTCGATCCATCAAGCAATTCCTCGACGCGGGGGGCCAGAGATGGTAGAAGTTCCCTCAAAAGACAACAAAACGTAAATGACGAGCGAGTCCAACCGGGCTCGCCAACGCAGGATAACGAAAAAGTGAAGAAACAGGAACGAGCCGACCATGTGCGGCAAAGACTGAGTGTGCTGTACCCCGATCCCCCCATTCCGCTAGATCACACCGATGAGTTCACGTTGTTGATCGCGGTCCTGCTGAGTGCGCAGTGCACCGACAAGAAGGTCAACGAAGTGACGCCAGAGTTGTTTGCGGCCGCCAGCACACCTGAGGCCATGGTAGAGCTAGGGCAAGAAGAGATCTTGCGTTTGATTCGTCCGATTGGTTTGTCGACCAACAAGTCAAAAAGCATTTACAAACTGTCGCAACTGCTGCTCGAGCGACATCAGGGCGAGGTGCCGCGATCCTTTGCCGAGCTCGAAGCATTGCCAGGCGTGGGGCACAAAACCGCTTCGGTGGTGATGGCCCAGGCGTTTGGAGTTCCTGCGTTCCCCGTGGACACGCACATCCATCGACTTGCCCAGCGATGGGGGCTGTCCAGCGGCAAAAGTGTGGTCGACACCGAACGCGACTTGAAAAAGCTGTTCCCTGAGTCGTCGTGGAATGACCTACATCTGCAAATCATCTATTACGGTCGCGAGCACTGCACCGCGCGAGGCTGCGATGGCACCAAGTGCGGCCTGTGTGTCGAGCTCTATCCCAATCGCAAAAAAGCCGTCGTCTGGAACAAACCGTAGCGAAAGCTCGCCAAGACTTTCGGCCTCTTAAGATCACACGATCAATGACTGTCCAAATTGAATAACACCGTAGTGGAATTCGCCAGAATTCCACTACGGACACTTATTGATCGAACGATCCTTATCCCTCCGCCGTCGCCGCGGCGATTCCCGCCGCTCTTCCGGTGCTGAACGCGGCTTGGAAATTGTAGCCGCCGATCCAGCCATCGACGTCCAGCACTTCGCCTGCGATATACAGACCCTTCGCGACTCGGCTTTCCATCGTTCGTGGATTGACTTCTTTCAAGCTGACGCCACCCGCGGTCACCTCGGCCTTGCTGAATCCACGAGTTCCCGTGATCGGCAACGCCAGTTGTTTGATACCGGTCACCGTCGCGCGTCGGCCAGTCTTGGTCAGTTCAGCGATTGTCGGGTCACCACACATCTCGCTGGCGACGGCCGTGGCCAACCGGCTTGGCACCCATTGGTTCAGCACATTGGAAAGCCGGCGTCGTCCCGCACCGCCAGCGGTATCACACAAGGTTGCTTCGATCGCTTCGGCCGATACATCGGGAGCCATGTCGAGTTGGACGCGAACGCGAGACAATTTTTCAGTCAGTGTGACGATCCGGCTGACATCCATTGCTGCGGGTCCCGAGAATCCAAAGTGCGTGAACAACCAAGATGAACGCCGGCTCATCGACTGTTTCGACTTTTTGGCTTCGGAGGTTTGGTTTTCTGCTGTCACGACACAGTCCTCTAATGTGATGCCCGATAACGCCTTGGTCCACTCGAAGCCACCGGTCAACGGCACAAGGGCGGGACGTGTGTCGACGATCGAGTGCCCAAGCTTTTCAAGCCAGCCATAGCCATCACCGGTGGTCCCACAACCGGGCCAACTTCGGCCACCAGCGGTCACGATCACTCGGTCCGCAGCGTAGCTCTCGTCGTCTGTTTCGATCAGCCAATGTTCGTCGCGACGGGTCAGTCGCTGGACCGATTGTTGGCGAATAATCTGCACCCCGGACTCGACCGCCTGCCGCTGCAATGCATCGCGGACTTCGATCGCACGATCGCTTTGCGGGAACACTTTGCCGGTGCTTTCGACCTTGGTTGCCACTCCTAAATCGGCAAACATACGAACAACTTCCGATGGCGGAAACGCCCCGATCGTCGGTTGCAGAAAGCGAGAAGCATGACCGAATCCGGGCAGGATTCCGCGTGCGTCGGTGTCGTGAGTGACATTGCAGCGAGTCCCACCTGACATCAGGATTTTGACGCCCGTCTTGGTGTTTTTTTCCAGCAGAATGACGTTGGCACCGCGTTTTGCCGCTTCCGCGGCCGCGACCATTCCAGCGGCTCCGGCACCAATGACAACAATTTGCATAAGGGATTCGTATGAGCAAAAAAGGAAGGGGAGAGGGGGCTCTCCCGCGTGTATCGTCTGGCTTGTCGGCCAGTCGGGCTTATCATAACCTTGGCGAAACATTCCTACGACGCCCACACCCCGCAATGCGATCGTTATGCCCTCGTTTGACTATCTCGCCGATCGGCTTGCCGAATTGAGCTCGCAACATCGCCGGCGATCACTCGTGCCTCGGCGACCTGAAGGCGTCGAGTTCGTGGACGCGTCCAGTCGTCGGTTGATCAATTTCGGCAGCAACGACTATCTCGGCTTGGCGACGTCGCGACCGCCGATTGAGTCGCTTCCATCCGAAACCGGCAGCACCGCCAGTGCGTTGGTGTGTGGATGGACCCCGCTGCATCAACAGCTCGCCGACACGATCGCCAAATTCGAGTCCACTGAATCGGCGGTATTATTCCCGAGTGGTTACGCTGCCTGCAGCGGCACCGTGGCCACACTCGCCGAAGCCGGTGATGTGATCCTCAGCGACGCACTGAATCACGCCTCGCTGATCGATGGCTGCCGGTTGTCGCGGGCGGAGTGTGTCGTGTATCCGCATCTTGACCATGAATTTGTGGCCAATGTTCTGAAACAGCGGCGGCACGAATTCACGCGAGTTTGGATTGTGACCGATGGCGTCTTCAGCATGGACGGCGACGTAGCTCCCTTGGCTGCGCTCAGTGACATTGCCGAACAGTTCGATGCCTCTGTGATTGTTGATGAAGCCCATGGCACGGGCGTGTTAGGCGAAACAGGCAGTGGCCTCTGCGAAGCCTTGGGAGTCAAGGATCGCGTGGCCATTCGGATTGGCACACTGAGTAAAGCGATCGGCTGCCAAGGCGGCTTTGTCGCAGGTCCGGCGGTGGTAACGGACTATCTGGTCAACCGATGTCGTTCGCTGATCTTCAGCACGGCACTCGCACCAACCACCGTAGCCGCCGCGATCACCGCATTTGAATTATTGGAAAGCGAACCCGAACGCCGTCAACGGGTGCAGTCGCTTGCCAAACATGTGCGTGATCAATTGTCGCTATCGACAACGTGTGCGATCGAGAACTCGGTCCCAATCGTGCCGCTGATTATCGGCGAAGATGCGAACGCGATGACTGCCACCGAGTCGCTCATGGAATCCGGCTTTTTCGTCCCCGCGATTCGTCCTCCGACGGTCCCCTCCGGCACCGCGAGACTGAGGTTGTCCCTTTCCGCATCGCACACCGACGTCATGGTCGAATCCCTACTCAACGCAATCAAAAGATGCGGCATCAACGTGGGATAGGCTTCCAGTCTGTCATCGGCAACGGACGGAAAGAAACCAAGCTGTGAAATTTGGCGTCGAGCGAGTTGTTAGTACGCGGATCAACATCAATGAAGGCTTTACTAAGCCAGTTCCCTATCTTCGTTCGCTCGGCAGATGTCGTCATGGAACTTGCAGACAGGCGTCACTTGCGGTGATACGCGGTGAATCGCGCCAATCGCTTTTACAAAACGACAGGCTGCGTAGTTTTCCGCCACATCTTCATACCTTTTGACCCAAGCCCGGCGAGTGGAAATCTGTGATGACCTCTTCTCGAATGGGAAGTCCGTCGGCTCCGTTGTAGCGAACCTTCTTTTCTCGCCGGGGCAATTTTTCACCACGGTCGATTCGATTGAATGCGTCGCGAACGCGATCATCGGCGTGTCGCTGAGCCTCTTCGGGGCTGATGTCCGACCAGCCGAATCGCCGCACGGTGACTTGTCGGTTGGAGTCACGTTTTTGAATTCGCGACTCCGCCCAAAATTCAGGAACGATCATAGGACTTGTTTTCCAAATCGAGAGTGTTTTTTTTATGTTTTCGCGTCCATAGCCCGGAGGGCGGAACACGGACTGCCGGTGGCGTAAGCCACCGGATACTAGCTCAACTCAATGCCACATAGCCCGGAGGGCGACACACGACCGAGCGGGTGTGTCGCCCGCTGGGCTGGGGCGTGCTGCAATCTTCACCCATAAGGCGATTCGCGGTCTGCCATAGCTTCTGGCAAACTCGCATCCCACTTACAATCCACCACCATGAACACACAACGACAAATCGTGACGGGGATTTCGCTCGATGCTGCGGGGCAAGCGGCGATCGATCCTTCGCTCCAGGATGTATTGTTTGACCTTGCTCTGAACCTTGAATCGCCCACAAGCTTGCCAGTCGATATCGAGCATGTCGTCGCTGCAATCGTCATCGCGGCGCGTGACAACCAGCTTGATGCAGACCACGTCATCGTGGCGAATGATGATGACTTGATCAAGGTTTTGACGCCGCATGTGAAATCGGTGTTTGCACTTTACGGCGGGCGACTTGGACGTGACGAGTGAACGCGACGGTGGTGAGCATGTATACGCTATGATCGCGGAGCGATCAGCGACAAAGGGTCATCAAAATAACTTGGTCGCAATGCCGGTCGAGTCGACGGACCAGGGAGTCCAGAGGATGATCGGGTCGGTGACTTTCAAGTCGCTCTTGCGCGGTGCGACGACCGTGGTGTCGAGCTGCAAATTTTTGACGTCGTACTTTTCACTCAGTACCGCGATCTCTTCTTGCAACTCCTTGTCCAACTCCGTCATCTCCAGCGCTAATTCGCGAGCGGTTTCTTCGGCGCGGGCGACGTCGGCACGCTGTTGTGCCGCCCGCCCGACTCCACGTGCGGCCGTGGACATTTTAGAAACGTTCGTGCGGCTGGCGACTTTGTTGCCAAGGAACGCGCCCAGGATCGAGGCTCCGAACGATAACACCGTCGACAATTTTGCTTGCGAGTACTGTTCTTCTTCCACCGCGATGCGGTCGTTGGCTGCTTTCAACCGTTTGTCCAACGCTTTCATTTTGCCAGCGAACTTGTCACGAAGTTTCTCGGTCTCTAAATCCCGCTCTTCGCGTGCCGCTTGTTGAAAAAACGCTCTCGCTTGTCCTTCATCGAGTCCTCCGGGAGCGTAGCTGCCTATCAGCGGACTCTTGTAGAGTGTCATGGCGTAATGCCGATATAGAAAATCTTTGAACTGTTTTTCGTAGCTCTTGAATTTTTTGGCGTTGCGCAGCTCATTGGGCAGGTCGCTGAATACGTATTCTTCGTTGGCTTGATCTGAAAGCTCGGCATCCTCTGGCGCCGGCTCGCTCGCCTGCCATAATTCATCGGGCACTCCGCTACCACAACGCACGATCAACTTCAGGTCTTGCCACGAGTCGAGGTCGGCCGACGCACGGACGTGGTGCAGTGTGCCTTCGGCGTAAACCGACGGTCGATAAACGAGACGGCTGCCGTCGAGTGCAGACTCAGTGGCGACAAGAAATTTTTCCTTCACACCACTGGGGACAACCGGTCGGGTCGGAGTCGATGAGGTGTCGTCGAGCGATTCGGTCTTCGCTTCTTCTCGTTTGTCTTGCAGTTTCTTTTTGCGGTCGTCCATCAAGCGACTGATTTGGTCGCGGGCCAGCGGGCCTGCCAAAAACGACAGTGCCCAGCGAGTTTGGAAGGTGCTCGGGGCGTCGTCATGGACGTTATTCATCAGAAAGACACGATTCCCCAGTGCCGCGAGTTTTTGTTCCATCGCGGCACGATCGAATGGTTGCCCCGATTGCGCCGCCGAACCCTCGAGTCCCTCCAGCACGCGTGCCTTATCGCGTTCCGTTTGCAATCGCCCCAGGAACCACGTGCCGATGTTCGAGAGTCCTTTGTAATCCAAGTCGACTGGGTTTTGCGTCGCCAGCGTGATGCCAAGACCGAAGGCTCGTGCTTGTTTCAGTAGCGTTAACATCGGTGGCTTCGATGGCGGATTAGAAACCGGCGGAAAGTAGCCTGCGACTTCGTCCATGTAAAACATCGCTCTCAGCGAACTGGTACCACTTTGAGTCCGCATCCACGCGAGTAATTCATTAAGCAAGATGGTGACGAAGAACATGCGTTCGCTGTCGCTCAGATGGGCGATCGACAGAATGGTGAGTCGCGGTTTGCCTTCGTCGGTATAAAGCAACTTGGAAATTGATAATGGTTCACCCTCCAACCACGTCGAAAACGCAGGCGATGCAAGTAAGTTGTTCAATTGCATCGCCAACTTGGCACGATCTGACGATGGCATGAACGAGTCCAAATCGAGCACGCCGACGCGTTGGATCGGCGGCGATTGGATCAATCCGATCAGGTCGCCGATCTTGACGTTTTTGCCTTCGCGCCAACAAACATCCAGGATCGACGAGATCAAGATGTGCTCGCGCGACAACAGCGGATCGGCGTTGATTCCCATCAAGGTCAATAGTCCCGATGCCGCACCGGTGATTCGTTCACGCATTGCATCGGAGTCGTTGAGCAATTCTGCTGGCGGTGCATCAAAACTTTTCAGCACCGTCAACGGAATTCCCGCGTTGCTGCCGGGAGTGTAGATGGCGATATCAACGCTGTCGCGAAATTTCGCGATTCGGTCGCCATCTTGTCCCCAGCTGGCCAGTCCTTTTCGCCACGTCGTTGCTTTGTCCGTTGCCAATTGGTCGAGTGTCATTGCTTTGCGTGTCGCTTCGCCGGAATCGAGCCACGGCTTGAATTCCGCGGGTTTTAGCTCGGGGAAGGTTAGCAACAGATTCCCCAAGTCGCCTTTGGGATCGACGCAGATGGCGGGAATGCCGTCAATTGCGGCTTCTTCCAGCAGCGAAAGACACAAGCCCGTTTTGCCGCTGCCGGTCATCCCCACACACATCGCATGCGTGCAAAGATCTTTGGCGTCGTACATCAGCAGGTCATCGCTGAGTTTGTCGTTGGCCAGATCGTAATGGCGACCGAGATAAAAGGAGGCCAGTTTCTCGAAAACATCGGCAGAGGGAGATGACATGGGAAGCGTGATGTCCAACGAGTAAGAATACATTAACTAAGGCGATGAACTCGAATTGATCGCGATCGGAAACAAATCGGAAAAGATTAAGCGAGGGGGGCGGCGGATCAGTCAAGCAGCTACCTATTGCTAAATCTTAACCGAAAAAGGGATGGTCGCGGACGACGCTCGGGCGCGCTATGATACCCACCTTCGACTGGCTCGCCCTAACATCTTCTGCCTCCTTTTTGACGACAGTGCCATGCTTGATTTGTTCGACAAGATTGAAGACGCTTGTAAAAAAATTCGAAGTGAGTTTTCGCAGACGCCAAAGGTCGGTATCATCTTGGGCACCGGGCTCGGCGGACTTGCCGAACAGATCGAAGTCGAAGCTTCATTCGAATACGGGGACATTCCCCATTTTCCGACATCGACGGCGACGAGCCATCGAGGACGCTTGGTATGCGGGCAATTAGCTGGCGTACCAGTCGTGGCCATGGAGGGCCGTTTTCATCAATACGAAGGCTACCCTCTGAAGCAAATCACGCTTCCCGTCCGCGTCTTCAAAGCTCTCGGTGCCGAGCTTCTCGTCGTCAGCAACGCGTGTGGCGGTTTGAATCCCTATTTTTCAAACGGCGACATCATGGTCATCGAAGACCAAATCAATCTGATGGGTGATAACCCGCTGATTGGTGTCAACGATGATCGATTGGGACCTCGTTTTCCCGATATGTGCGAACCGTACGATCAACAATGGATCGATCGCACGATGGAATTGGCTCGCGGTGAATCGATTCCGATTCACAAAGGTGTTTTTGTCGCGGTCACCGGACCCAATCTCGAAACACGCGCCGAGTATCGTTTTCTGAGAATGATTGGGGCCGATGTCGTCGGGATGAGTACGGTTCCCGAAACCATCGTCGCGGTGCACTGTGGTTTGAAAGTGGTGGGGCTTAGTGTAATCACTGACATGTGTTTGCCCGATGCACTCAAGCCAGCCGATGTCAACGAAATCATTGCGACGGCGAATGCCGCAGCACCGAAATTGGAAACATTGGTTCGCGGCATCGTTAGCGAAGCCGGCCAAGTTCGCATTGCTTAACACATTGCCGTTGATCGCTGCCGCGATCGAAACGAATCGGTCGCGGGTCGGTTGGCGTCCGGCATGATTTTTTGGGGCAACCGGATGCAGCAGAATCTTTCCATGGACGTACACTCAACCGCGAACCGCTATCTCGATCACATTGACCAGGCGGCTGAGTTTCTGCGTCGTCAATCAGACCGCGTCCCTACCGTTGCGATCATTTTGGGCAGTGGGCTCGGTGGTTTGGCGGAAAAGATCCAGCATCCGGTGGTGATTCCTTTTCCTGATATCCCTGGTTTTGCTGCGTCGACCGCATCGGGACATCGAGGTCAATTGATCTTGGGTGAATTGGAACAGACCCGTGTGGTTGCCATGGCTGGTCGTTTTCATCGCTACGAAGGATGGAGCCGAGCGGAGGTTTCTTTTCCTGTTTTTGTGATGGCACGGCTCGGTGCGACGCAGTTGGTCGTTAGCAATGCGGCTGGCGGAGTGAACCCAAAGTTGAACGTCGGCGACATCGTCGTGATTCGTGATCACATCGATTTTATGCGAGGCGAATTTCAACCGCCGAATTTAACGCCGCAGGGGTCGGGTTTGCCCGAGGGGACTTTCGGTTTTTCACCGCTTCGGCATCGGGATGTCTACGACCCTGAGTTGTCGAGCATTGCGATGCAGGCGTCCCGAGAACACAACTTTGCCGCCTACGAGGGGACTTATTTGGCTACGCTTGGCCCCAATTACGAGACTCGGGCCGAGTACCGGATGATGCGGCGAATCGGAGCCGATGTGGCTGGAATGAGCACGGTGCCTGAGGTTTTGGCCGCTGCCAACTTGGGGATGCGAACGTTAGGATTGTCGATGGTCAGCAATGTCGCCAATCCCGATTCGGCAGTGGTGGCCAGCCATGACGAAGTTCTTGCTGCAGGCCTTGCCGCAGAAGGTAAAATGGAGGCAATCGTCCGCGCCGTATTGCGAAAGACTTCCTCGCACTCGAAATGATATCTCGCCCCTCAAGCATAACGAGCCATCTCCGATGGTAGGTTCAAGGTAGACCGGACCAAGTAAAAGGCAACGCGGAGCTGAAACCTTGCTCGTGTCCCGCTCGTAGTCTCAGCTGAAGTCGTCAAGACCGCGAAGACACATGAGTTCTGGTGCCCTAAAATGAAGCTTTGCCGCAGCACCCGCTGCGTTTCCCCCACATTGAAAAACAGAGTCATTCTTCTATGTCTGCTGATGAAGCCGGATCATCGCTCAGCGGTGCAATGCCTCCGCCAACGCATCAGTTTTCGATGCAGGCGATGAGCGACTCGGAATTGATCGCGGCGATTCACGCGGTGCCCAAGTTCGCGGATCCCAACGTGCTTCCTCAAATTAAAATTGACGGGGCAAACGGCCAGCATGCCGCACTGATGCGACTGAATCATCCTGTACGACTTCAGATCGAAGGTTCGTTGGGTGATTACGCGTATGCGTACAATGCCGAAGCTGATATTCGCCAAACCGGAAACGTCGGCCACGGCGTGGGAGAGGGCATGCGAAGTGGTGCGGTGCGGATTCGTGGCAATGCAGGCGTCGGGGCGGGCGCAGCGAT
>NZ_ANOG01000332.1 GCF_000346295.1 Rhodopirellula maiorica SM1
GTTCATCCGATTGCCTTCGTCCAAGATGCAGATGCCGCCAGTGATCATCGCTGTGACAAGCGGTGACGCGTGATAGGCAATCTCGCCGCCTTGGCTGAGTACCGGGGTGATCAATAGGTCTTCGGGACGGGTGTCGGCAGTGCACTGGTAAATGTACAGCGGACGCCCTTGTGCCTTGGCCGCAGCGATCGCCAATTGAGTTTTGCCCACACCAGGCGAACCAATCAATCGAGGCGTTAGTGGAAGATCCGAATCGTCGACCGAAATCCAACACGCCAACAACTGCATCAAGACTTCTTGTTGACCGATCCATTGCCCGGCGGCTTCATAGGGATGCGACAGTTTCAAGCGAACGCCATCGATTTCGATATGTCCGGGCGCCGCTTGCTGAGTCGCCTCCGTCGTGGGGCGGTGTTTCTGACTTGGTTGCGAACCGCTCATCCTTGAACTCTCATTTTGTTCGTGTCAAAGCCATCGTGGGGTGACTTTTGTTGTTTTTCGGAGGTTGTCATGCGAGGTTTCAAATGGGGCAAATCGACTCTTTCCTCTTCAGTGTATTCACGCTCGTCGCCGGCATATTCCGCACCGGTTTTGGCGATACCGCCGTCGCCCAGTTCAGCTTGCTCGGCTTGTACTGCGGCCAAGATGGCCGTGATATAATTGTGAATCGAGTGGTCAGCAAAATGGTCTATTTTCCAGCGGCGCAAACCGTGGATAAACCCCCACCATCGATCGCGTCGTCTCATCAGCATATTCAGTCGCCCGAGCCGCCCTTTGCGGTCAATGTAAACTTCGCTGCCACAGTGGCGATAGCCGAGCAGCAGCGGGGGGACGCGAGTGACGATATCGTTGTTGTTAACAAAGCGAAAATGATCGAGCGCTACGTAGTTAACGTAACGGTTATCGCCGACCCGTGGGCTGCCGTAGGTATATAGTTGTTCGGGATTCGATGGAATATGCGAAAGAAAGCAGCGGCCTGAGCAAATGGTCGCCATTGCCCCACCGAGTGAATGGCCACAAAACCAAAGTGGTTGATCGTTACTCATCAACGCGGTTTCGATCATCGGCCACAGATCGTCGACTTCGCGTTTGAATCCGCGATGGACTTTGCCAATCGTCTCGGCGACCACTGACGCCGCATTGGCATCGGCTTGGATATCGTTCCATTCGTTCGGTTCGGTGCCCCGACACGCGATGACACAGTCGAAATCGTTACGAAAACGATACGCTTGCGAACCGTCGCGGTCGTAGAACGTCACATCGTCGAAGCCGGCGATCTTGGCGGCACGCCTCGCTTCGTCTTCGTCGTTGTACGAAATCATCGACAATTCGGCGAACAACAACGCTCGCTGCAAAAACGTCAAATCTCGAATCGGACCGCGGACCCGCGAATGGACGACAAACGCCACTTCGCCTGGGTCGCTGATCAGATTGTTGACGGTTTCTTCGATCATGATTGCAGTTCCCTTTCCTTGAGACGTGTGCTAATTCGAACGTGTGATTTCGTTCGGCTCAAGCGGTTCCCCTATTTTTGGGTGTCCGCCGTCGACGTCAATCTGTTGCGTCAGATGCCGACGCCAATTTTCGTCATCCTTGTGCGGGAAGTCCGAACGAAAGTGGACACCGCGTGACTCATTTCTGACCAACGCCGAGCGGACGACACACGACGCGACCAACAACATGTTTTGCAATTCCCAGCCTTCGACCGTATCAAATTGTCGCGACATGACGTAGGCCGCAAACGAGCGGATCGAATCTTCGGCTTCGCGCAGCCCTCCGGCGTCACGTTCGACCCCCGCCCATCGCCCCATCAAGCTTTTCAGTGAGACTCGCACGTCAGCAACATCAAACGATTCACGCTGCAAATGAATCGGGTGCTGAATCGGTAACGCTTCGAGCTTATTCACACTCTCGGCTGCCGCGCGCGAGGCAGCTTCGCCGGCATGAGCCCCATAGACCAAGCCTTCGAGCAAACTGTTGCTGGCCAGTCGGTTCGCGCCGTGCAGCCCGCTGCTGGTCGCTTCACCAGCGGCCCACAATCCCGGCAAACTCGTGCGGCCTTGGCGGTCCACCGTGACTCCGCCGATCATGTAGTGGGCGCCTGGGCGAACGGGAATGCGGTCGCTGGTGATGTCCAACCCAAACTTGGCACACGCTTCGGCGATCCCCGGAAACCGTTTGCGAACTTTGTCCGCGTCGAGATGGGCAAGGTCTAGATAGACACAGGGATGTTTGGTGGCGTTCATTTGCCGAATGATCGATTGGCTGACAATATCTCGTGGTGCCAATTCGGCCCGTGGATCGTACTCCAGCATGAATCGGTGCCCGGACGCATCGACCAAGTGCGCGCCCTCGCCCCGAATGGCCTCGGTGATCAGGGAACGCGATGAACCCGCGATGTACAGCACGGTGGGGTGAAATTGGATGAATTCCATGTCACGCAACTGCACGCCGGCGCGATAGGCAATCGCCAATCCGTCACCGGTGGCAACAGGCGGATTGGTGGATTCGCGATAAACTTGTCCCGCGCCACCGGTACAAAGGATCGTTTCTTTTGCCCACACCATCAACGGACGATTGTCGGGGCCGACGATGATCGCACCGCGGCAACGGCCTTCGTAGGTCAACAGGTCAACGGTAAAGGCGTTATCCCAGATGTCGACGTTGGGCAAGTTGCGAGTGCGGTCGATTACCGCCCGCATGATCTCGGCTCCAGTCGAATCGCCTTGCGCGTGCACAATCCGTTCGCGGCTGTGGCCTCCTTCGCGGCCGAGTGCTAAGATGCCATCGGCTTCGTCAAATCGCGTCCCCCAGCGAATCAATTCGTCGATCCTTCGCGGGCCTTCGCGAATCACCATGTCGACGGTGCCGCTATCGCAAAGATTTCCACCGGCATCCATCGTGTCGATGACATGGTCTTCGAAACGATCATCAGGATCGACAACTCCGGCGATACCACCCTGAGCATAATTGCTGTTGGATTCCCGCAGTTTGTCTTTGGTGACCACCAATACCGAGCGGTTGGACTCGACCGCATTCGCGGCTCGCAAACCGGCTAGACCACCCCCGATGATCAACACATCGGTAAACCGATGGAGTGATCTTCGCGTATCAAAGGGCATCAAATAACGGGGGGTCATCATGGACGTCGTCTCTCTCCGGTAGCTTCGCATATCGACATACCGCTGTTATAGCGGATACGCTGGTGAACCATGAGTACCGGTAGCGGTGCATTCGCAAACACAATGACGGCGATCGGCAACCCAAATCGATACGACGTGAAAAATCGAACCACATTGCCGGAAATGGTCAAACCGGCGTTTTCGACGCCGCGGCGATGCGGCGTATGATTAAGCTGAGAAAACAAAACTTCGATCCGATCACGTCAAAAAGACGTCTGAATCGCCTCGATTGCCCGACATCCGTCCGATCCGGACGCCCATAGCCAAAAATCATCCCCGTGCCTCCGGCGTTTCCCATCCCCCACCGCCGGAATTGCCGGCACTATCCGAGTTGGAATCACAATAAAAATCCATGAGTGAACTCAAACGAAGTTTGTTTGGCAGCCGTTCTCGCGGGCGTTCCAGCGAAGATGCTGTTGATGAACCCATTGATGAATCCGGCGAAGTGGATGCGGTGCTTGACGCTGAGAACTTGGAGACGCTCGACGCCTCGGACGCTCCAGGCCGGCGTGAAAAGGTCCGGCTGGGCAAACGATTGTTGTCAAAGAAAAACCGCAAACGCCGAAAGCGAAAGTTTAATCTGGCGGTTCTGCCCACCCTTTTGACGCTGGGCAACGCCGTCTGTGGGATGGCCGCGATTTCGGTGGCGATGAGCGACTCATTGGCACGTCAACCCGAAGAAAAACTGTTTGTCGCCGGAGTTTTAATTTTCATCGGGATGGTTTTCGACGCGCTCGATGGTTCGGCCGCCCGGCTGACTGGCCAGGAAAGTCGTTTCGGGGGCGAATTGGATAGTTTGTGTGACGCGATCACCTTTGGGACCGCTCCGGCGGTGATTGTGTGGCGAATCAGCGACGTTTTTCCGGAGAAGCTCAGCTGGACGATCGGCGTTCTGTTCACCCTTTGTGTGCTTATTCGCTTGGCTCGATTCAATGTCGAAACCGATGACGACGATCCGCATGATGGTTTCGAAGGACTGCCTAGCCCGGCGGCTGCCGGGACGATCGCTGCGTTTGCGATCGCGATGCCCGACTTGGCTTCGATTGCGACCGACCCGGTCTATCCCGAATTCGCTCACATTGTCGCCCAATACGCCCTGCTGTCGGCTCATTATGTGATTCCGTTTCTTGCGGTCGTGTTGGCGTATTTGATGACTTCTCGCTTCCAATACCCGCATGTGTTCCAGCAGTTGGTAAGTGGACGTTGGTCCACTCACCAGTTTGGTCAAGCGTTGTTTGCGATTGTGGGCGGCTTCCTGTTGCACTGGGTCGCCCTGCCGATCGCGTTCTGCTACTACGCATTTGGTCCTCCGGTCCGATCGCTGTGGGGCAGCAAGGCTGCATCGCCGGAACCGGCCACATTGGACGAATAGACGCAAGTCGACGCGCCGCTAACTCCTTTCGCGGAAACGACTTGCTGTGCTCGCGTGAGAAGGTCGTGGCGATCCAGGAGTGATGCCACCACGATGTTTTCGCACAAGATTTTTGATGCGAACTGCGGGGGGCCAATGCCATCTACTTTCGTAGTGGGACTCGCCAGAGTTCCAGGTGTTTCAACAGCAAAGATGGGAATTCTGGCGAATCCCACTACTTGAGCATCTCCAGTGGTTGCCAAAGTAGATGGCATTGGGCTATTGGCGTCGGTTCTGCGCGGAATGGATTGCCGCTTGGCGGAATTTGGGGGCATTTCGATCGTATTGAATGCGGCAGCAAAACCGTGGTGAAATGGTGAATTGACGGTTTTGCACTTCCTAGCGACTATCAATTTGTAATAGACGTGTAATAGATAGGTTCAAAATCGACTTTGGGGCTGTTTGCTGGATGGTCCTAAACGCTATCCTAATAACGACTTAACGGCCTCGCAGTCGCTGCAGTGTTCGAGTTGACACGCGGATGAAAACTGCGATGCTTCGAGGCAACGCGGGCGAAACGTAGGGTAAGCCAGCATTGATATTGAATCAGCATGACTGAGTTTTTCACAGGGTTTCAGGACCAATGAGCACTGTTTCGCCACCGAAGAAAACAAAAACGGCCGAGCCACACCGCAGCCGACTGTACGACAACTTGGTTCCGGTTTACCAAGGATTATGGCCTGCGGTTGCCAAGCGAAATATTCGCAGCGCGATTGCCGCGATGAACATTTCTGCGGGCACCGAGGTCCTCGAAGTGGGGGTCGGCACCGGATTGTCGCTCGACAGCTATCCGCACGACATTCGGCTTACCGGCGTGGATCTTTCCGAATCGATGCTCGCCGAGGCGGAACAACTGATCGAGCAGAAATCGTGGCAGCACATCAATGTCTTGCCGATGAACGCCGAGCGTTTGACGTTTCCCGACGCCAGCTTTGATGTGGTTACGTCGTTTCATACGATCAGTGTCGTCTCGAAACCGCGTTCGATGATGAGCGAGATGGTGCGAGTTTGCCGGCCAGGCGGAAAGATCTTGATGGTCAATCATTTCCGTAGCGAGAATTCGCTCATTGCGAAGGTCGTGGATTCTGCGGGCAACATCACTCGTCGGCTCGGTTGGCGAACCGATCTGGATCTTCAGGACGTTGTGGCAGGACTGCCGCTGAGGTTTGATCGTTGTTACAAACCGACCCCGCTTTCGTTTTTCACCATCATGCAAGCCACCGTGACCAAGTCCGATGAAGCGAGCGTATAGCGTCGTCGCATGTTGATCTTGGATTGGTGAGATGCAAACGCGATTGCAAACTTGCTTTTCAAAGGTGGCCGGTACACGAGTCACCTCTTCCGAGCGAAGCACGGGAGAGGTCGAACGGGCCCTCTAGGCCTCGTTCGGGTGAGGGACGACCGAGCAATCTCGCGTTCAAGCGTCTGCTTCGACAAATAGCGACGCGCGAGCGAGCCGGAGACAGCCCCGTCTGGATGTCGCTGAAGGCTCCATCCGACCTCCCCCTAAAGCAAAGCTTTGGGGAGGCGAAGTTGGTGTTGCGTGCAAGTGAGCCGGAGACGAGCCCTCACCCGAGCAATCGCTGAAGGCTCTGCTCGACCTCTCCCTAAACTTCGTTTGGGAGAGGTGCAGTTGGTGACGTGCCTAAGGCGCTTGCATCAGATAGGCGATCAAATCGGCGATGGCTTGTTTGTCCATTGCATCTTCGAATCCTTCGGGCATGATCGACAAACCGGTGTTCTTTAGTTCGTCGATGTCGATTCGCAGAACCGTGTCGGTAACATTGTCGCCTCGACGCAATGTCAAGCTCGTCGCCCCTTCGTCGATTATCATTCCCGATACAATTTCTCCATCGAGTGTCGAAACCACGTAGTTGATGTATTGTGGATTCACCTCGCGATTGGGATCGAGCACCGCGGTCAACACGGTTTCTTCTCCCCGTGATTTGATCGTCGCCAAGTTGGGGCCAATTTCGTGCCCCACCGATTCGACGCGGTGGCACGCGCTGCAGTGCTTTTTAAAGTGTTCGCGTCCGCGATCAGGATCGCTCTGCATCGTGAGCGCGTCGCGATACTTTGCCACGACCCGTTGCCGATCCGCAATGGACTCAGGGGATCGAACCGCCGTGGATGCGGTGACTCGTTGACGTGAACGCTCGTCACCGTTGGAATCCGCATTGCGTGCTCGCGCCGCAATTTGCTGTTCCAATTGCTGCTTAAACGTCGCTGCCGATTTACCGCCCATCGATTCGTTCTCGTTTAAGCGAACAAGCAATTTGTCGGCATCATCCCCAATCGACGTTTGCACCGATGCACGTATCCAGCGGTCGTTGGGGTTGCGGCTGAGGATGCGAGTTAAGCTGTTCACGCGAACGTCCCCTTTGGTATTCGCCAACGCAAATGCCAATTCGTATCGAACCTCGATCGATTCATCTTCGGTCATTTCAGAGAGCCGCTGCAAGATCGAGGGCGTGAGTTTAACTGAGTCGGTCAATCGCAATGCATGCCGACGCACTTGCGGATGAATGTCGTTCAACCCGCGATGCAGGATCGAGGCGTCCAGCGCGGTGAGTCCCTGCAGTGCATACAATGCATGCATTCGTCCCAGCGGCGATGGATTGTCTTGGACCAATGCCCGCAAAGGCTCGACTGCGGATGGATCTTGCCGTGTGTACAACAGTCGTGCAGCGGTTTCGCGATGCCATGCGTTTGCATGGGCGAGCAATTCAACGAGTTCGGGGGTACTTGAGTCGGCGAGACCTTGGAAACGACGGTGTCGGTAAGGCGTGGGAGCGATCCGATAGATTCGTCCGCGATCACGTCCCGAGGTCAAATCGAGATGCTTTTTGATCTGTTCGGGCAACGACAACGGATGCTCGATCACTTCGCGATAGACATCGATCACGTGCAGTGTTCCATCCGGTGCATTGGCAAATTGGGCCGGTCGGAACCAAATATCGGTCGAGGTGACGAATTCACTTTGATCATCCATTCGTTTTGCGACGAACTCTAATCCATTCTGATCAAGCCGTTTGCGATGAATCAAATTGCTGCCCACGTCGCCGACGAAGGCGTGGCCTTTCCATTGGGCGGGCCAAGCATCGCCACGATAGATCGTCACGCCGGTGGCGCCGGTGAAGTAACCCGCCGCGCGTCCGCCTCCTTCGACCACACCTTTGACAGCACCCGATACTCGCAACCGCGTTCGCACGATACGCCACGGTTCAACGGGACTGGTGCGAAACACTTCCGCTTGTGGACCATCCTCAGCGATTGAAATTCGCGATGGCGGCGGAACAACAAACGGATTTCTGGCGATGTCCGCATCTTCGTACATCACTTGTTGAATGTGATCACTGTTGGAGGAAACAAATTTTCGCCCCCAATCGTCGAATCCC
>NZ_ANOG01000333.1 GCF_000346295.1 Rhodopirellula maiorica SM1
GTGGTTTCTATACATCTTTGGCGACAACGTCGAAGACCGGTTGGGGCACATCGGCTACGCATTGATGTATCTCGGCACTGGGATCGCAGCGTCGCTGTCCCATTTCGTTACCGATCCGGCTAGCCCGATGCCGACGATTGGTGCCAGTGGCGCGATCGCGGGTGTGATGGGAGCCTACGCATGGCTGTATCCACATGCCAAGGTCCAAGCGTTGATCCCGCTGATCATAATCTTTCATGTGATCGTGGTGCCGGCACCATTGTTTCTAGGGATATGGTTTGCGTTGCAAACATACAGCGGCATCAGCGCCGTGGCCGGGGGCGCCGCAAGTGGAGTCGCATGGTGGGCCCATATCGGCGGATTTGCTGCCGGGGCATTAGCGGCAATCGTCATCGGACGGACGCCACTTGGCCACGAAGCAGTGACCGAACGACGGTTTTGATACCGGCGTTTTTGATGCGGCGAAAACCGCATGCGTTGACGGCTTGTTGCTTCATTCGTTTGACAGTCAGTCGAAGGCGTACTCGCATCCGTTCGCGTACGCCCAACGCCATCTAGCTTGGACTAAACGGGTGGCGTTTGTAGCGGTGCGGCGCAAGCCGCCCGGTCTAAACCGAACGTTTTACTCGCCTCAACCGGACGGCTCGCGCCGTGCCGCTACCAAAGTAGATGGCATTGAGCGTACGCCTATCGGCTAACGGTTAAACGAAGCATTCGAAAGTCAGACTGAATCAACAAGTCGTTGACGGATTGCTGATTTAACCCAAATTCTTCAGCAGCCCGTTGCTGTCGCCAAACTTGTCTGCCTTGACGCCCATCTCTTTGAGCATCCAGAGATACAAATTGCACAGTGGCGTATGGTTTTCGTAGCGAATGTGACGGCCGGTCTGAATTCGGCCATTGCCATTTCCGGCCAACAGAATTGGTAGGTCATCGTGATTGTGCCGATCGCCGTCGCTGATCCCGCTGCCGTAGACCAACATGCAATGATCCAATAGCGTTCCATTTCCTTCGCTGATCGAACTAAGTCGCTTCAGCAGATAGCCAAATCGATCAATATGGTATCGATTGATCCTTGCGATCTGTGCTTGCTTGTGTTCACTCTTGCCATGATGCGACAATTCGTGATGTCCCTCTTTGACCTCAATCTCGGGATAGCTTCGATTGCTGCCGGCATTGGTGAACATGAACGAAATGATTCGCGAGCTATCGGTTTGAATCGCCAGCGTGATCATATCCATCATCAACTCGGAGTGCTCTTTCAACTCTTGCGGCACACCGCTGGGCCGCGGGTAATCGGGGACTCCATCCTCCGAGATTCGCAGTCGTTCGGCACCGGCCAATCGTTTTTCGACGTCGCGAACGGCGTACAGGTATTCGTCTAATTTTCGTCGATCGATTTCGGGTAGTGTCTTGTGCAGTTGCTTGGCATCTTCGAGCACAAAATCGAGCACACTTTTTCGGTACTTCTCACGCACACTCTTTGCACGACGCGTTTCTTTGGCAGTTTGTCCGGCGAACAAGCGATCAAACAGCGCGCCGGGATCGACTTCTTTGGCCATCGGATTGGTGGGGCCTCGCCATGACATGTTCGACGCATAAGCACAGCTATAACCGCTGTCGCAATTGCCTGCCTGGGCACTTGCTTCGAGCCCGAGTTCGAGCGAACCGAATCGCGATTGACTGCCGATCTGTTCCGCGGCCACTTGGTCAACCGAGACTCCGTTTTGGATATCCGCGCCATTGGTCTTTTTCGGATGCGCCCCGGTTAGAAACGCAGCAACGCTACGCGCATGATCGCCACCGCCGTCGCCATGCGATCGGGCGCCATCAAGCGTCAATCCTGTTAACACATTAAATTTCGATCGATGCTCGGCCAATCGCTCCAACGTCGGCGTCATCGTGTACTTGTCGCCTGCGTCGATCGGTTTCCAATCGGGCATGTGCATGCCGTTGGGAACATAGAAGAACCCCATCCTTAGCGGCACATCTGCCGGATCGGATGTGGCCGCCAACAACCGTGTCGATGACATCGAATCCAATAACGGCAATGCCATCGAAGCGCCCATACCGCGTAACAGCGTTCGTCGTGAAAGTGAGTTCAACATTTGGGATCGCTTCTCGTTTAAAAGGTTTCGAACGTGTCCGGCTGCAGTATCAAGATCGCTATTCTCGCGAACCTTGTCGTTGGAACGGCTCGCTTTCGATGATCGCAACAATCAGATAAGCGAACCGATACTGATTGTCTTTCAAATCATGCACGATCGTGTCGATGGCGCATTTATCATAGTATTCGGTGCCCCGTCCGGTCGCATAAATCAGCATCTTCTCAGCCAAACAGCGAACAAATTGCTCACTCCGCTGACTCGAAAGCAGTTTACGTAGATCGTCGACACCGCTGAACTCGGTGCCATCGGGTAATTTGCCTGATGCATCAATCGTGTCGCCTCCGTCGCGGGTTCGCCATTGCCCGATCGCATCAAAGTTCTCGAGCGCAAAACCAAGCGGATCCATCATGTTGTGACAAGCGGCACAGGCGGGGTTGTCGCGATGCTGTTCCATCCGCTCTCGCAACGTCCCGCTCAATTTGCCTTTGTCTAACTCGGGAACGTTCGGAGGTGCGGGTGGCGGCGGAGTGTTCAGCAAATTGTCGAGTATCCATTTCCCCCGCTTCACGGGACTTGTTCGCGTCGGGTTACTCGTCACCGTCAAAACACTTGCATGTGTTAACAATCCGCCACGTGGCGTGCCATCGAGCGAGACTTTGCGGAAATCGGATCCGCTCACCCCTTTGATTCCGTAGAATTTTGCCAGCTTCTCGTTCATGTAACTGAACTTGCCGTCGAGCAGCGTCGTCACCGGCAAATTCCCACGCATCACCGCAGCAACGAAGGTCAGCGTTTCTCGCCGCATCCATTGCCGCATTTCATCATCGAATTCAGGGAATTGACGCTTGTCGGGATTCACGCCGTCGAGGTTGCGGAGCTGCAACCATTGCCCGGCAAAGTTTTCGATAAATTGATTCGCCCGAGGATCGACAATCATGTCGCCCACTTTGCGTAACAATTCACGACGGTCGCGAAGTTTGTTTTGATGGGCCAGCGACAACAGTTCGTCGTCCGGCATACTGCTCCACAAAAAATACGAAATTCGAGTGGCCAGTTCGTATTGGTTGATCAGCGGAAGTTCGCCCGACGCATCGGGTGAGACATGTCGCTCGACTTTAAACAAGAAGTGCGGCGACACCAAAATCGCCTGCAGCGCCACTTGGATTGACTCTTCAAAACTTCCTCCATCAGCTCGCACTTGCGAGGCGAGTTCCGTTAATCGCCATACTTCACTTTTGGTTGCAGGTCGCCGAAACGCACGACTGGCCAACGGTGCTAACACTTGCGCGGTAGCTTGCTCGGGCGATACTTTGCTGCTCGGCCGTGTGAAGATGATTTTTTTGTGCATCGCCGGCAATTCACCGACGGAAACCGGCAGCAACGATTCCTCTTGAGCAGACACATGTACGTGATAGAGATGAAAGTTGCGATCGATTTTGCCCGCGACGTAAAAGTCGTTGATAAAACTGATCTCGATCTTTCGCTTGCCACGAATCAGACGAAACTCAACATCATACTTTTCCATCTTTTCGCTGGGAACATCAACGACTTGGCTTTTCCTGCCGTCATCGACCTTGATTTTCACCGGTTCATCGCCGCCCTGGTCGCCGCTGGCGGAAATTGTCAACGTGTATTGCCCCGTGAAGGGAGCATCCACTTCGAGCGTCACCGAGCCTTGGCTGGACATCGTGATCCGGTGCCCCCGTTTGTATTTATCCGCTCCGCCCATTGCCGTCGCAGCCACATCGATTTCGTAGATGCGCGGTGGCAGCGGAGTGCGAATGGTTTCACCCGAAATCGTCTCGGCGGCATCCAAATACTTCTCTAACAAGATCGGCGGCAAAGAAAGCACGTCACCGATGTTGTCAAAACCATACCCGACATCGTCGCCGGGAAATCCGGCAGCCGGTTGGTAGTCGACGCCCGTCAAATCCCTGACCGTGTTTCGGTACTCTACACGGTTCAGCCGCCGCAGCACGACCTTACCCGCATTGGGATTTTGCACGCAGTTGACCGCATTGGCGACCTGGTCCAATAGCGTCACCATCCGCTGACGCGTTGCTGCGTCCATGACCTCGCCATCTTCCGGTGGCATGCTGCCCAGTTGGACCTGCGCGATCACACGTTTCCACAAGCCGCGATTCGATTGCATCTTGGCTGCCGAATCGTCATCGACCAACGACAACTCGCTGCCCGAATCGTGACAGTCAAAGCAATAGGTGCGTAGCAGCGGTGTCAAATCGTCACGAAACGCGGCATCACTTGACGGATCGGCGGCGGTGACCGAAACCGCGAGAAACAAGATCGGGATAACGATCAAACTGATTCGCAGACCGGCCGAAGACAGCCGATTCGTGCTCGTATTACTCGCGAACTCGATCATTCGTACTCGCTGGGTGGGATTTGGGGGGCGGCAGGTAGGTTGGCGATTTCATTATAAGATTTTTTTTGCCGCGATGGCGTTTAATCTTCGTTGCTGCGGGTCAAATGGCCGCTTCGATTGATCGCCAGCAGCAGCCACATCATCACCGAGAAACTCATCATCATGCCCAGCAAACCGAAAACGCTCATTTCCTTCATGCCCAACAGCGATTGCTCGGGGAACAACAGTGGGGGCACCTTCATCGCCAACAGCAGGGATGATCCCAAGAAGACCGCGCTCGCCATTAACCCCAATACCATCCGGTTGACGGTCGGTCCGATCCGTTGATGTTCCAGTGTCAGCCGCATTTCGCCACGCCGTGCTTGCTGCAGCAGCGTCAGCACCTCGTCGGGAACCACTTCGAAAAAGTGCTCCGCTTCCAGATAGATCCTTCTCGCTTGACGCACTCTTCGCCGAGGACTCAGCCGTCGCAGCATCGATTTGCGAACAAATTGATGAACGATATCCAACGAGTCGAACCCGGCACCTAGCTCGCGCAGCGTTCCTTCGAGCGAAATCAGCATTTTCAACAGCAACGCCGATTGGCTTGGCAATTGAATGACGTGTCGATGCAATATGTCGCTCAATTCATTCAACGCGCCAGTCAAATCGAAATCGCTCAAATGTTGCCGACCATAGGTCCCCACAAATTCGGCAACGTCAATCGCCAACAGTGATTCGTCCAGCGTGGGTGGCGCATCTCCGATGCGGCGAATCAACCGAGTCAAACGATTTTGGTCGCCCGTGGCGATACAGCCCATCATCTCTTCGATGCTTTCACGCAGCGTTTCGTCGATACGGCCGACCATCCCAAAGTCGAGAATCCCCAAGCGTCCATCGTTAAGCAATAACAAATTTCCGAGATGAGGATCGGCGTGAAACAGCCCCTCATCAAAGATCATTGTTAGGTAGATGCGGGCGATCGATTCGGAAAGCTGGTGTCGTTCACCGTCAAGCGTCGCATCGACCGTCAACACACCACCGTGGTGACTGTCTAGCAATACTTTCGAAAGCGGTTCGCCAGCTAATTCGTCCATCACCAAAACACGGCGAGTACAGAGTTCACGGACCGGTTTGGGAACAACCACTTTGGTGCTCTGCGGCGAAAGCATCTCGGCGAACACTTCGAGGTTTTGTCGTTCACGTCCGAAGTCCAACTCGCGCTGCAACATGGTGGACATTTGGGCCACCATTTGGCATGGCCCCCAAGCGGCGAACCCTTCGACCCGCTCGGCAAGCTGGGCGAGCCCTCCGAGTACTTCCATGTCTTGGCGGACCGTTCGTTCGATATCGGCACGTTGAACTTTGATCACAACGCGTCGGCCATCGTTCAAGGTTGCCCGATGAACTTGACCGATCGAGGCGGTCGCAAGCGGTTTGGGATCGATGAATTGAAACTGACTCAGGTATTGTTCGCCCAATTCCTTGGTTAGTGTCTGACGCACTTTCTCGATCGCATCCGGCTGGACATCGGCACGTAACCGTTTCAGTTCGTTCCCCAATTGCGGGCCGACAATATCGGGTCGCGCCGCCAAGATCTGGCCCAGCTTGATAAAGGTGGGACCGAGATCGGTCAGCGCCATCCGCACCCGTTCTTCGCTGGAATACTGGGACAGCGGTACGCCGCTGGAATCTTTGAACGAATCACGGAATGGCAAACTTTGATAACGGCTTAGCCAATCGGCCAGACCATAGCGACGCAGCACCGCCAAGATCTCTCGCCACCGCTTCAAATTGCGGTACAGCTGCGGGATGGCAGTGATTTTCATTAACAAAACGAAACGCCGATACGTGAGAGAAAAAAACGAGTGAGAAATTGAGCGGTGGCAACCGCGGCAAAACGCAAACCATTCCCACTACGGTGGGCGACTTTGTTACATTCACACCATTCTAATGTGAAACAATATAAAACCATTCGCTGATTGCCAGGAGATCTTGTCTTTGGATTGGTGGGAACCGCTTTTATCGACTTTGCGGCTCATAACCGTCACAATCGTTGGTTCGCTTGCCATTGGCATCCCCGCGGCGTGGGCGGCGTCGACTCTTTCCCACTGCGGGCGGTCGGGCCGCGGTTTTGCCAGGGCGTTCATTTTGGCGGCGATCGCTGCGATTGCGATTCCCATGATTCTGCACGCGGCGGCGTGGGAAGCAACGGCGGGGAAATTTGGTTGGCTACCGCTGACGCAGACGGCAACGCGTTCCTGGGGTGGTTTTGCCGGTCTGGTGGCTTGTGGTTGGATCCATAGCATCTTTGGTGCCGCCATCGTCGCGATGGCCACATGGCACGGAACGTCTCGCGTCCCTGTGTCGATTCTGGAAAATGCTTCGATCGACACCACCCCACTGCGTTGTTGGTGGACAATTCAACTGCCGTTGGCGTGGCCGTGGGTGTTGGCCGCCACGATCCTGAACGCATCGCTTGCCGCGACGGAGATGACCGTCGTCGATCTGTATGGATATCGCACGATTGCCGATCAATTTTATTTGCTCTATGCAGTCGATCCTGATTTGACCTCGATCGCCACCACCACCGCGTTGCCCCTCGCATTTGCAGTGGCGATGATCACGGTGTTGCTTCGCCGCGTCCGAGCACGACAGACGGACTATCGCGGCGAGCATTCTGTCGGGCACACTGCATCGGACCTACACACTGCACCGGACCTATTCGAACAGCCATCGCTTGGTGTTCGAATCGTCGCTGGTTTGATTTTGACACTCTGTACCCTGATCATGATCGCAATGCCGGTCACCGGATTGATGGCCAAGGTGGGGCACGACGTGATCGTTGATGGCGACCAGCGGATTGCCTATTGGTCGATCTCGCGATCGGTTCAGGAGTTGGCTGCTGCACCGACCACGTTTTCCTCTGAGTATCAATGGACGGCGATGCTAGGCATTTGCACCGGAATCTTCGCCATTTTCGTCGCTTGGCCGCTCGCCGCGGTCGGCCGCCAACACCCGCGTTTCGAATCCATGGTCGATGCATTGACCATCATCCTGTTTTGTATCCCCGGTCCCTTGATCGGGATGTCGATTGTCCAGACGTTTACGCTTCCGATCCCCGGTTTTCGATTTCTGTACGAGATGACGATTCTGCCGACGGTCTTGGCGATGTCGGTCCGCGCCAGCACGATTGCGTATTGGATTTTACGATCCGGGTATCACGGCATTGCCGATAGCGTATGGCTCAGTGCCCGGTTGGAATTGAGTCTCCTACGACGCTGCTGGCAGATCGATCGGCGATTGATGGCACGTAGCGTCGTTATCGCTTTGCTGACCGCCGGCATCATCGCGTCGGGCGACGTTCCGGTCACGTTGCCGGTCGCTCCGCCCGGTGTTTCGACCGTGGGAACTCGCTTGTTTGGACTGCTGCACAGCGGGGCGCGTTACCAAGAAGCCGCGTTGGCACTGTGGTATTTAGGCTTCATCGGGCTTGGCATCGCTTTGATTTACACCCTCTCCCGCTTCGGATCTGGTAAAATCAAATAAGTCCTGGTGTATAGACTTGCGGTCCGCCCGATCTCCGCGATTCTTTTGCCCATCCCGCCCGATCCCATCCCACCTTTGGTTTCACCCGCTATGCACTTACGAATTCGCGCTGCGATTGCCTTTGGTATCCTTGTTTTCGCTTCGCACGCCACCGCGGTAGACCGGCGTGATTCCACCGACGACAACGATTCCGAAATGGTCGTGGATACGAGCCACGGCGATCAACTCGTCAACGAATACTTTCGCAGCGAAACCGAGAAAATCAGTTCAGCAGTGTTTGCGGACATCAAAACGCTCGACGATTGGCAAGACCGTCGTCAGGGTTACCGCGATCAGTTGTACGAGATGCTCGGGCTTTCACCGCTGCCCGAACGCACGCCGCTATCCCCTGTGATTACGGGTTCGGCAACCGAAGGGGACGTCGTCGTTGAAAACATTCATTTTCAATCGATGCCAGGTCTGTACGTCACGGGCAACCTTTATCGGCCAGCAAAACAAGACGGCCCGCTTCCAGCGATCCTCTATGTCTGTGGTCATGGCAAAGTGAAGAAGGACGGAATCAGTTATGGCAACAAAACATACTATCAATACCACGGGGCTTGGTTTGCACGAAACGGTTATGTTTGCTTGACCATCGACACGATTCAGTTGGGCGAAATCGAAGGGATCCATCATGGCACGTACCGTGAAGGGGCGTGGTGGTGGAACAATCGCGGCTACACCCCCGCCGGTGTCGAAGCTTGGAACGGGATTCGTGCACTGGATTATTTGCAATCTCGCCCCGAGGTCGATGGCCAGCGGATAGGTGTCACCGGTCGCAGCGGAGGAGGTGCCTATTCGTGGTACATCGCGGCGCTTGATGAACGCATCAAAGTTGCCGTCCCGGTGGCCGGCATCACATCATTAAAGAACCATGTCGTCGACGGGTGTGTCGAAGGGCACTGTGATTGCATGTACATGGTCAACACCTATCGTTGGGATTACCCGATGGTCGCCGCCCTGATCGCACCACGTCCGCTATTAATCTCGAATACTGACAAAGACTCAATTTTTCCGTTGGACGGCGTGGTCGATGTCTATTCCAAAGTCCGTTCGATCTACAAGCTTTACGAAAATGAGTCCCATGTCGGGTTGCACATCACCGAGGGTCCGCATAGTGATTCTCAGGAGCTTCGTATCCATGCGTTTCGCTGGTTCAATCGCCATCTGAGATCGGACAACGAACTGATCAACAAGACCGCAACGCCGTTTTTTGACATCAAGCAGCTAAAAGTTTTCGATTCGCTACCAACGGACGAACGCGTAAGCACGATTCATGAAACGTTTGTCCCCAAATGGAATTCCAATCCGTCCACTCGGCCCGGCAGACCGAAATCGGCCCAGCATGATGAATTGATCCAATCGTTGAAAAGGAAAACGTTTGGCGGGTGGCCCCAGACCGCTGGTTCGCTCGATACAAAAACGATCGCCGAGCGAGAAGCGGATGGTATGAAAGTCAAAGCGATTCAGTTCACGTCACAGTCGCCCTACCGTTTGACCATGTTCGCAGTGACACCGATGTCATCGGCGCCCCCCAAAATGGTCAACGTGGTTGTTTTGGATCAACAAGCGTGGCAACGTGTTGCGTCCGGATTGGCGGTCGTAATGCCGGAACGGTTTCGCGGCGTCACCCCCGACAAACAAATTTGGGAACAGTTGCGTGACGAATCACCAACCGTACCCACGGTATACGTGACTCCTCGCGGAGTGGGGTTCACCGAGTGGACACGCGATCCGGTTCGTCGGACTCACATCCGCCGCCGATTCATGTTGCTCGGGCAAACCGCCGCAGGCATGCAAATTTATGACGTGGTGCAAGCATTGAAAGCGATCGGAACGTTGCCGTCCTTTGAATCCGCCGAATGGAGGCTCCGCGGCAGCGGGGATGCGGCCGCCTGGTCATTGCTGGCTAGCCTGTTTAACGACCGGATCGTCGAGATGTCGCTAATCGATTTGCCGGTGAATAACCGTGACGCCCCGGATCTGCTGAACATCAGCAAGTTTACCGAAATACCTCAAATTGCCTGGACTGCCGCTGATCGAGTGCAGACGATGCAAATCGGCGGTAGCAACATCGAGCAATGGAAAGACGAGTTTTCGCAGATAAAAAAGGAGGACTTAAGCATCATTTTTTGCGACGATTCAGTAAACGGACGCTGATTTCGGGCAGTTTAACGTCAATCGATTTGCCAAAGATCGCAGGCCCCTCCCTCGATCTTTGGTTCTCTGGCGAGATTGGCGTGACGACGACTACAATAAGGTAGAAATCGCTGCTCGTCGTCTAGCTTATCGAAGGAACACGTCACGGATGCTTCAAACCGTCACCTCACTTTTGTTCACCTGCTCGCTCCTGATTGTGTTCTGCAGCGGCAACGCTTCGGCCTTCGAGACGATCGAATTCAAAGCGGGGACGGGATCCGACGACACCGAAAAAACCCGCACGGTGGTCGGCGAGTTGCTGGTTGAGGCACAAGATGGGGGGCTTCTCATTCAAGGAGATGACGGACGCATTTGGACGATCCAGCCCGAAAATTTGGTCAAGCGAACGAGCAACTCTGAACCTTTGGTCCCGATCAGCGACGAGCAGATGATCCAAAGGATGACCAAGGAAATGCCGGAAGGATTTTCAGTCTATCAAACAGCAAATTATTTGATCATTCACAACACAGACGAAAATCATGCACGTTTAGTTGGAAGTTTATTCGAGCAATTGTATCGCGGCTTCTTTTCTTACTGGAAAAATCAGCGATGGGAATTGCCTGAACCACGTTTTCCCTTGGTGGCGTTGTTGTTGGACAATCACGATTCGTTCCTGCAGCATGCGAAAGGTGAAGTTGGCGAATCCGCAAATTCGGTCATCGGCTACTACCATCTCGCCAGCAACCGGATGACCACGTTCAACGTTCCCAATTGGGAGCGAAACATTGCCACGATCATCCATGAAGCGACGCACCAGCTCGCCTACAATTGTGGGCTACAGCGACGCTTTGCCGACAACCCGATGTGGGTTAGCGAAGGCTTGGCGATGTTCTTTGAATCGCCTGACCGCCGTAATTCAAAAGGATGGCGGGGCATTGGACGCGTCAACCAAAAGAATCTAGCACGCTGGAACAGCTATCTGCCTAACCGGCCCGTGGAATCACTGGCCACACTGATCGCCGATGACTCGCGATTCCGTAGCCCCGCAACCGCCGCCGATGCTTATGGCGAAGGTTGGGCGTTGACCTATTTCTTACTGAAAACTCACCGCGAAGAATTCGTCAAATACCTGCGACAACTCAGCGAAGTCAAGCCGCTTGTGGAGCTGAGCAAACGCGAACGCATCGCGATGTTTGAAACAGCGTTTGACACCACGCTGGAAAAGCTAGACAAGCAATTCGTGATGTACATGCGCCGGGTTCGCTAAGCAGCAAACATCGAGTGAAACACCCCGAGTTGCGGGAGCGATAAACCGAGTGAAAGACGAGAACCGTGGCTAACGGGCTGTTGATTTAATGAAGTTTCCTATGGCAAGAGGTGGCTGATGGACTACCTCGTCCGTCGTTGGTGTATTCGACTGACTAGGAAGTCCGTCGTACGACTAAATCAACAAGCCACTAACGTAGGATAAGACTCTTGCGGAACGAAAATATCGAGCGTCTATTCGCATCGGACTTTGTTGCCGTCTAATAGATGCTCGGCACAAACATCCGTTCGGGCATCGGATTGCGTTGGTAGTCATCGCTTCGCTCGCGTTTGGGCAATTTAATGCTCTCGGACTGAACCTCGGTATAAGGGACTTGGCTCAAGAAGTGACCGATGCAATTCAATCGAGCCCGCTTCTTGTCCACTGCATCGACGATCCACCACGGTGCGTGCGAGGTATGCGTCCGCTCGAGCATGATTTCTTTTGCGATCGTATATTGTTCCCAACGTTTACGTGACTCCAAATCCATTGGACTCAATTTCCACTGTTTCAACGGGTCGTTGATACGGCATTGAAAACGAAACTGCTGCTCTTCGTCGGTGATCGAAAGCCAGTACTTAATGAGAACGATTCCCGAATCGACCAGCATTCGTTCAAATTCGGGAGCAGTGCGAAGAAATTGTTCGTATTCGTTGTCGGTACAAAATCCCATCACACGTTCGACGCCGGCGCGGTTGTACCAACTGCGATCGAACAATGCGATTTCGCCAGCGCCAGGCAGATGATTGACGTAACGCTGAAAATACCACTGAGTCTTTTCACGCTCGTTGGGGGCCGGCAACGCGACGACACGGCATACGCGGGGGTTTAAACGTTGCGTGATTCGCTTGATCACACCTCCTTTGCCCGCCGCATCGCGTCCTTCGAACAAAACCGCGACACGCGTGCCGGTGGCGACCACCCAATCTTGCAACTTAACGAGCTCTTCCTGCAGTCTCAGCAGTTCGACAAAGTATTGACGACGAAAACGCGACTTGCGATCCGCCAAATTGGGACGCGCATTTTCGGTCGACGCATCCTCGTGTTCCAACTCGAGTTCTTCATCGATCGAATCTAAGATTTCGTCACGGATACGTGAATACAGTTCCTCGTTCATTGTTCTAGCTAAACTCACCACTGATGTATTGTTTGGTCGCATCTTCCTGGGGCGAATCAAACAGTTCGTCGGTGTCGCGAAACTCGACTAAATAGCCGGTTCGCCCGCCGCCGCTGGTGTCGACGTACATGAACGCGGTTCGGTCGGCCACACGTTTTGCCTGCTGTAGATTGTGAGTCACGATTGCAATCGTGTAATTCTCTTTCAATTCCTGCATCAAGTCTTCGATGCGACGCGTGGCGATCGGATCCAGGGCAGAACACGGTTCATCCATCAATAATACTTCGGGCTCCGTCGCAATCGCACGTGCAATACAAAGCCGTTGTTGTTGTCCACCGGAGAGTGAAAGACCACTGTTTTTCAATTTGTCCTTGACCTCGTCCCACAGCGCCGCACCTCGCAGTGCTTTTTCCACCTTCTCGGCGATGTTACCGCGATATCGATTCAGTCGCAGACCAAAGGCCACGTTGTTGTAGATGCTCATGGCAAACGGATTGGGTTGCTGGAACACCATTCCGATGTAACGACGCACCGCGACGGGATCGACTTTGGAGTGGTAAATGTCTTTGCCACGAAAGTGAACATGACCTTCGAAGCGAAACCCACGTACCAAATCATTCATTCGGTTCAAGCAACGTAGTGCACTACTCTTGCCACATCCCGACGGACCGATAAAAGCGGTGATGGAACCACGATGGATTGGAATATGGCTGTCACGGACAGCACGAAAGTTTCCGTAATAAAGGTTTTCAATATTGCAGTCCAGCAACAACGAACCATTGCCGTTGGCGAGGACATCGTTTTCAACTTTAGGTGTTGCAATCACGTGTATTTTCCTAAGAGACTTTGGCGCGACTCGAAATGATTTGACCGACAATGTTGATCGACAAAACCATCAACACCAGGATCAGGGATGCGGCCCATGCCATTTCGATTTGGTTCTCGAAAGGCATGCCCGAAAAGTTGTAAATAAACACAGCTAGCGAGGCGGTCGGCTCCATGACCTGAGAACTTCCGTCCTCAAAGATCCAGTAGTTACTAAACAACGCGGTGAACAGTAGCGGGGCGGTTTCCCCGGCGGCACGCGCGACGGCCAACATCACGCCGGTCAAGATGCCAGGCAATGCGGTTGGCAACACGATTTTCCATGCGACCTGAGTCGGGGTGCAGCCCATCCCAATCGCCGCTTCTTTCATTTTGACCGGGACCATTCGCATCGATTCTTCCGCCGTCAAGATCACGGTCGGTAACATCAACAATGCCAATGCCACCCCGCCCGCCGGTGCGGAATAACCACCGGTAGCAAGCACAATCGCGGCGTAGGCGAACACGCCCGCCAAAATTGACGGCAATCCGGTCAATGTTTTTGCACAAAAACGTGCAACGGACGCTGTCTTGCTTTGCGGTCCGAACTCGGCCAAGAAAACCGCAGTCAGAATGCCAGCGGGAATTGCGATCGCGGCGGCAATCGAAACGATCACGATCGTTCCGACAATCGCGTTGCCAAAACCACCGCCCTCTTCAAACGCCGTTGGTGGCAATTCGGTAAACAAGGCCAGTGAAAGCTTCTTGCCACCTCGATACACCAACATGATCAACACGCTGAACAGCGGCACGCATGCGATCACGGTCGCTACCCCGGTGCCGATGCTCAACAGGATGCTGAACAAGGTTCGTGGATGACGCAGCGAACGCTCGAGACGTGGGAAGTCCACATCGCCAAATTCGGTCGAGATTTCGGCAGTATTCATTTTGCACCTCCACGCATGCGGGCCGAGGCGTGCTTTAACACAAATGCACCGCAGATGTTCACCAGCAACGTGATCGCCAACAAGATCAACGCGGCGTACATCAACACTGGTTCTTCGCGTTCACCCGCTTCGGGGAAATGGTTCGCTAACAACGCGGCCAGAGTGTTTCCAGGCGAGAAGAGTGAGATACTCATCTGATTGGAATTCCCCACCAACATCGCCAAAGCCATCGTCTCGCCCAGTGCACGGCCAAAGCCAAGCACCAGTGCACCGAAGATGCCGGTCGAGGCTGTGGGCACGATCACGCCGATGATTGCTTCCCACCGCGTCGCCCCTAATCCAAAGGCCGCTTCTTTCAGTTTCCGTGGCACATTACTGAGCGCGTCGCGAGAAATCGCCGAGACCGTCGGCAAAATCATGATCGACAACACCAATGCCGCTGGCAGCATCCCGGGGCCGGAAAGCGAGGTTTTGAAAAAGGGTATCCAGCCCAAGTTTTCATGCGCCCAATTCGCAAACGGACGCAGCATAGGGATCACCACAAAGATCCCCCACAACCCATAAACGACGCTGGGAATCGCCGCTAACAATTCGACGATGTTCTTGAATGCCACTTCCACTTGATGTGGCAAAAAGTCTTGCGTTAAGAAGATGGCGATCGAAACGCCAAAGAACCCACCAATCAACAACGCCAAGAGTGAACTGTACAGCGTTCCCCAAATCTCAGGCAATACGCCGAACTGTTCGTTCTGTACATCCCAAGTGGACGAGGTCAAAAAACTGACGCCGTGTGCACTGATCGCTGGCATGGCTTTGGTGGCAACTTCAAACACCACCAAAAACACAACCAACACGGTCAACCAAGCAAAACCGCGTGTCAATCCACGGAACGCTCGATCCTTCACAATCTCCATCGACGAGGGTGGAGAGGAGATTGACGCTGATTCCGCTAGATCGGAAAGCGTGGCATTGGCCATAAGATCGCCCAGAAAAAGAACTGCTAAGTAAGAATCGATCGCCGTGACGGATGAATCATCCATCACGGCGTCTCTGGTCGTTGAACTATTTGATGGACTCGAGTTTCTCAGTTACGGTCGCGACAACGCTTTCCGGAAGCGGGATGTACCCCATTTCCGCACTCGACTCTTGCCCCTGGTGCAGACACCATTTGACAAGACTCTTGAGTGCATCGGCCTTGGCCGAATCTTCGTATTTTTCGTAGCACAGCAACCATGTGTAACTAACGATTGGATAGGCGCCCTCACCGGTCGGGTCTGGCAACCAAGCACGCAAATCTTCGGGCATTTCAACGCCGGCCAAAGCTGCGGTGGCATTTTCGAGCGTAGGTTCAATGAACTTGCCGGCGGCGTTTTCTAATGTCGCCATTGGCAACTTGGCTTGCTCGGCGAAACCAAACTCGACGTAGCCGATTGCACCTGGGGTTTGCATGATGGTCGCGGTCACGCCATCGTTCTTCGGTGCGGCGATGAATTTATCGCTTTCGGGCCAATTGACTGATTTGCCGACACCCGGTCCGTCGGCGAAATCTTTGCTGACGGCACTGAGATGATTGGTGAACACAAACGTCGTTCCGCTGCTGTCCGCTCGACGGACTACCGTGACAGGCAAATCGGGAAGATCGACACCTTCGTTGGTCGCGGCGATTGCGGCATCGTTCCACTTGGAAATCTGGCCCAAAAAGATCTTGGTGTAGGCGTCGCGTGAGAGAACCAAAGGCTTTTTCAATTCCGCCAAGTTGTACGCCAGCACGATGCTTCCGGCCGTCATCGGCAACAGCACCACGCCGTCGTCGACTTGGGCAATTTCGCTGTCGTTCATCGCCGCATCACTGGCTGCGAAATCAACCGTGTGCCCGATAAAATCCTTGATTCCACCGCCACTTCCTTTGGCTTGGTAGTCCACCTTCACGCCTTCGGTCGCCGAGCTGTACTCTTTGAACCAACGGCCATACAACGGGGCAGGAAAACTGGCACCGGAGCCCTGCAGTTTGACGTTCTGGCCGGAGGAACCGGAACCTCCGCCGGACGAGGAGCTCGAACTGGATGAGCTGCAACCGACCAAAACCGTAAGGGCGGCAAGACAACAGAAGCGAAACGCACTTTTGTTCACAATGGGACTCGTACTGGTTCCGGGGAGGGGCTATCAAAACTTTTGAGCCCAGTTGTAGTCCCCCATTTCGCTCGCCGGAACCGTCGCTAACCAATTATTAACACGCTCTTAACAAAAGTCAGCCAACCTGCCACAGCGTACGTTAATCCCGCGAATTACGGCGATTATGCAGGCGAGAGCCACCTTATCCATTGCCAAGATAGTCGAATTATGAAGATGCAAACGGACGATTTGCAGACTATGGCACGCCAGAAGGTTCTGTTTTCCGAACCTTAACAATTCTACACAATTCGATTGCAGATCCTCAACCACAAGACGAAAAGCCATTTTCGGTGATTCGCAATCGGTGCACTGCGGTGGGCGAAACATCGCGGGGGCGAGCTTACCCATTTGCCACTGCTGCGGCTACGCACGCGGCCGAATCCAGCCTGCTCACCCTTACAGAGTCATCAGAATATCGAGCATCTCGGTCGCCGTCGAAATCACTCGCGACGAAGCTTGAAACGCACGCTGGTATGCGATCAGCTTGATCGATTCCTCGTCGATGTTGACGCCAGTGATGGCAAGATGCTGGCCTTGTAGCGTCGCGTAAAAGTCTCGCAAGCCATCCGCTTCACTTCCTTGCAAGCTAATTTTCTGAGCCATGGTCGCGATGGTCGATTCATAGATACCACGAATCGATCGGCCTTCGAGCTCCGGCATCGGGCTGTCGACCAAATCAAGCATGCGGGAGAGCACGTCCGTGTCCTCGCCGATGCCGCCGCCGCTAACCGCAAGAAAATCACTATCGCTTTTCAACGCATCGTTGACATTGATGTCGACAGCATTGCGACCGACAAAGAATGTATTGATGCCCGCTGCCGCCAAAAACCCGCTGGTATCTTCGCCGAAAGTAAATGACGAGGTTGGCGAATCGGATAGGATTTCGATTTGCCCACTGCTGGTCACCGCTGCTGAAATGCCTTCGATCGCATCAATATCCGCGACGATCGAATTGACCGTCGAATCGGTGACATCCCCGAGGTTTTTGACTTTGATGCGGTGCGTCGAAATCACATCGCCTGATGCATCGACGAGGTTCATATCAAAGGTGCCGTTCGTGGGCGTCCACGGCAATCCCGAAGAACCCAGCGGTACAAACGCGTCCGACTTGACGCTGGAGAGCAATTCTTGAAACCCTTCGCGACCTTGCCCCTGTGAGTGCACTTCGTTGACACTGCGGATCAATGCCGAGGCCATGCGATCGACTCCCGCAATGTAGTCACCAAAGACTTCATCGCGTGCTTTGACAATCGCGCCGACTTTGCCTCCGGTCGCATCGAGCGGAGAATCGGTTTCGATGATCCGAATCTCCTGTGCCTCGAACTCGACGCTGTAATTGCTGTAAACGTCGCGGCTGATTCCGTCATTGACCAGATAATCCCCCCCAACGAATACAGAAACCGCTCCGCTTTCCTGCTCCTGAATATTCAAATCGACATAGGCAGCAAGTTCTTCGAGATAGCCGTACCGCTGGTCTCGTAGCCCGGTGGCGTCGCTATTGATTAGCCCGCCTCCTTCGATCGTGGCAATCTCGAGATTTAGCTCCGCGATACGATGGGTCAGTCGATTGATGTCGCTGGCGGCATCCTCTAATTCCCCGTCCCAAGCTTGTTGTCGATCGGTGGCTTTGCTGCGAGCATTGCGAATATTGTCCGCCAACGTCTGGCCTTGCAGAATCACGAATTCACGGAGCGAGGCATCCCCCGGTTGGGTAGATAATTCATGAACGGCGTTGTTGAACAGAGAAAATTGCTGGCTCAGCCCCGTATTGTCGAGGTCGGTGGACAATTCTTCGAGCTGAGCGTAGGCACTTTCAAGCGACTCAGCTCCGGCCAACGCGGTCTTGGCATCGATCATCCGCTCAAAGAGCGCTTCATCGACAACTTGGACAATGCCAGTCGGCCGAACTCCGTGCCCCGAGATCAAGTTGCCTTCGCGAACGGCTACCGCAGACGCCTGCTGTAGCTCCTGGCGTATATAGCCCGGAGTATTCGCATTGGCGACGTTGTTGCCCACGACCTGAAGGCCGATTTGGGCCGCATCGAGTGCGCCTTTGGATTGCTGGATCGTGCCGAGAAGGCCCATACCGATGTCTCAATTGACCGAAAGAACCGTACTTTCAGTCTTTTATCGGCATTCTCTTTGGCACAGTTGACCTAATCGTCAAAACCGGACCATGATCGTAATCGCCGCCGGATGCCCCTCGACATCCGTTTTCTTTCAACGCGACTAATCGCCGACGCCGGAGAACCTGCGATTTATAACTTCTGAAAGCCTATCGCCGCTCGCTTCCGCCGGGCATGCTCAATGCCATCTACTTTGGCAGCGGCACGGCGCGAGCCGTCCGGTTGAGGCGGATAAAACGTTCGGTTTAGACCGGGCGGCTTGCACCGCACCGCTATAGATGGCATTGGGGGCTTGCCCGGCGGAAATAGGTGACTTCCAGAACTGAATCGCCGACGTCGGAGACGTCGGGCGACTTTGGCGAGCCTCGTTTTCGCCGGGCTTGCCTTACAGCAGATCCGCAAATGCGACGTCCAAGGCACTCAAGCGATCCTCCTCTTCCTCGCCCTCGTCCGCGTCATGACTTTCGGCAATCAAATCCAAGAAATCCTTGGGCTGGCTGCTTGGCTGCGAGCTGTCGACGACCTTGGCCGGCGTTTCAATCGATTCAACCGCCGGGGTGATATGCAGCGTCGTGGATTGTGAAACCGCCGACTGAGCTACAGAGGACAGCAGAGGAATCTGTTCTGCTGATCCTTGGCCAGTTGCGTCTTCGCTAGACGCTTGCGATCCCTGTAACGACAACTGGTTGATCACCTGCAACGCATCGAGTGCCGAAATGATATCGTCACCATTCACGTCGTAGTACGGCGGGCCGCTGTCGGACGAAGTGACCGGAATGCTGGACGCATTGTTCGGAGCCAACCCGATGCGATTGATAATCAACAATGCGTCAAGTGTTGTCACCGAACCACTGGCGTTGACGTCATTGAACTGATTCGGATTCGGATTTTGCAAACGGAACGCCACCACGTTGAAGTTGATGGTCGCTGGTTCGCTGACACGACCGGCTGAATCCGTAATCGTAACCTGAACGGAATCGGTGCCGATATGCCCAGCGTCAGCCTGGTACGAGATGGTTCCGTCCGCGTTGGCCGAGGCGGTTCCATTGGATGGTCCCGAGACAATGGTAAGGCTGGTCAAATCCAACTCACCTTCGACGGCTTGTGCTGCGGCTCCCACATCCACGATCGTTGTGTCCTTGGACGTCGCCACAACATCATCGAAATCAGGCACGATCGGCAATCGGCTTGTCGTGATGGTCACGGTTGCTTGCTGGCTCTGTTGCCCTAAGTTGTCTGCGACCGTGTAGCGGAATTGATCCTCACCATCGAAACTAGCAAACGGGGTATAGACCAGCGTCCCATCCTCTTCGACCGACAATCCACCTGATGTTGGTTGCGAGGTAATCACGATGCTAGTCGGAACGATTGTGCCGTCGACATCCACGTCGTTGTCTTGCGGCCGGAACAGGGTAGGACCGGTCGCATTGATGATGACCGCGTCAGGATTGACGACCGGAGCGTCATTGACACCCTGCACTGTGATCTGGACTTCAACAGGATCGCTTTCGGCGCCACTGGCATCTTTGACCGAATAGAAGAACGAATCAACGAGCACATCACCGGGCTTCATGCGTTGCAGTTCAGCCGCATCCGTCGGATCGTAGGTGATTTTTCCGCTCACCGAGTCGTAGGTCAAAAGTGCCCCAAGTTGCGTAGTGGAACTTGCGGGCAAGACAACCGTCAACGTTTCCAATGGATTCGACGCCAAATCGGGATCCACATCGTTGCCAGTCAGATCGATACTATCGATCGAGACGACGGCGTCTTCGTCGGTATCCAACTCGTCACTCACCGCGACGGGTCTGTCGTTGATTTCGCCAATGTTGATTTGCAGCGTCGCCACGATCGATGCGGCGTCTTCCGAATCGAATGCAGTCACTTGCAGGCTAGCCGAACCGCTAGCGTTTTCCGCAGGTTTGAACTGCAGCACGCCGTTTGAATCAATCGTCGGCAGGATTTCAAACAGCCCTTGCGATTCGGTTGGAACAGTGACTTCGAAACGAACCGGTGGTCCCGTTTCGTCGGCAGGTCCTTGCGAAACATTGGTGGCCCAAACTTCCGAATACGTATCGCTGTCCTCGTCGACATTGACCACACCACCCGGAGTAAAGGTTGGCACGTCATTGACCGGTGCGACCCGAATCGTAAACGTTTTGGTCACCGATTGGCTTGGAGTGCCGTCATCTTTGAGCGTGACTTCGAAGGTGGCGTCACCATTCGCATCCGCCGCAGTGGTGTAGGACAAACTAGCCGTGCTGCCGGAGATCGTCACGCTCGGCGCGACCGAGAACAGCGACGGGCTGCCGCTGATTTGGTTCAACATGAACGACACCGTTTGTGCTGGGTTCGTTCCATCACCTTGCAATTCGTCGATCGCATCGTCGGGCCCGGCCTGAACGTCGGTTGCCCAATTGGGAACCACCACAGGCCCTTGGTCTTCGACCGAATCGACATCGCCAGCGCCACTAAATTGCGGAGGATCATTGACGGCGTTGACGCCAATTGTGACTTCGTTAGTGATCGATTTGAAATCGTTGGTCGCGGCACCACCGGTTCCCAATGCGACCGTGACCCCATCGTCCGAAATGGTATAGGTGAACTTGTCAGTCCCGGCGAAATTGAGCGTCGGGGTGTAACGCAGTCCAATTACCACGTTGGCGGCGTTTAGCACTGGTGTAAGGGTACCACCGCCATCGGATGTGGATGGATAAGGAGTCGCCACGTCGATGGATTGACCGCCGCCGACAAGTGCCGAAGTTTCGTTGCTGGGGCCTACTCGGAAAAAGTCCAACAGTCCTGGGTTGTCTGCGGCGTTACCCACAAACGGAATCACAACCGAACCATCTTCGCCCACGGTGTAAGTCAAATTCGGTGCATTGTTGACCGCCACCGGAGCATCGTTGACCGGCCGAACATTGATCGTCATCGTGACGGGCACGCTTTCGAACAAATCACCACGGGTTGCGGTTTCCATCGCGCCGTTGTCACGCAGCACCACCGTGAACTCGAAGGAACCAAACGCATCCGGCGCCGATTGGTACATCAACCGTCCATTGGACAAGATCGTAGGCTGCGTGGTGAAGAAAGTAGCAGCATTGCCGACCGGCTGAACATCAAAGGCAAGTGTTTGGATCGATTCATCGGTGGCGGTCGTTCGCGGACCGCCGGTGATGTTGAACGCAAATCCGTTCTTGGTAGTCATTCCGGCATCTTCGGCCGATTCGACACTAAGTGATGACGTTTCGAATTCCGGTCGATCATTCACCGCACTCATTCGCAAGCGAACACGATTGACCGCGGTGCGTTGATCTTCAAACAACGTGCCTTGGGTCAGCGAATACGTCTCGCCGGCCGCCGGATCCCCATTGACGATCGAGTTGTCGTTCACCGAATAGGTAAACCCATCATCGGCTCCGATCGCCGAGTTGTAATTGATCGGCGGAACATAGTTCAGCCCGACACGTTGGCCATTTTCGAACACCTCGGTCAAGGATCCACCACGCTGAGTCGTTCGTGGGAAGCTCGCAAGCTGCAGAATCTGGGATCCCCCCGGTGCCGCAGTCGACTCGTTATCAGGGCCGACTTTGAAGACATCGAGCAGCCCCAGAGAATCAAACCCATTAGGCGGAGCTACGGCACCCTTCACAAGCGGGATGAAGTACGCGGTCGTTGCATTACCGCCCGGCTGAGTGTTGTCTTCACGCAGTGTGTAGGTGATCGTGCCATCGGTTCCAACGGAATACGATAGATCCGGATCCGTGGTCGAGGTTTGCGATGTATTGACGACCGCAGGATCTAGCCGCGGTGCATCGTTGACCGGTTGGACGTTCAACGTAAAGGTCACAAAGTGCGACGCCGGCACAAACCCAGGCGTTGTTGGATCGAGGTCAGTCGCCTCGATCACAATCGTGGCCGTTCCTACCGCATCAGGTGATGGGAATATTGACAAGGCACCGTTGTTCGCGACCTTCGGCGGCAATCGGAACAATCCGGCTGGAATGTTCGACAACGCCGGCACCAAAGTGAATTGCACCGATTCCCGTTCCAATTCATCCAACGCCGTGGACGGCCCCGCTTGGATATCGGTTGCCCAATTCGGAACCACCGTTTCGCCATTGTCGTCGCGTTCAAGCACGTCGACGACTGGCAGGAAGTTGAATTCCGGAGGATCGTTCTGTTCGATCGTCGTGATCGTTGCATTGGCATACGCCGATCGTAGTGAACCGGTGTCCTCGGTCACGACCGGATTCGTTCCAGGAATCGTGACCAAGCCGCGGTCTTCGATCTTAAATTCGAATTGATCGTCTGCGGCAAAAGGCGTACGACGGTTGTAATCGACGCTCGGCGTGTAGGTGCCGCTTACGAATTCGCCACCGACGAACGTGAAGGTCAACGTTGCGTTATTGAGCGTCGTACGGGTTACCGTTCCATTGCCTGCGGTAAGCCCCGCTTCGTCGATCGATCCATCCACGACCGCGGGCACGCCTGGGATGCGGAAGGCCACCACACGAAGATCTTGCTCATTTTCGTTGAAGCTCGGATTGAGCGCCGGATCAAATACACCCTCAACTGCATTTCGCAGCAATTGAGCCTTGTCGAACGTGATACTTGCGACAGGCACAGGGCTGATCACGTTGCCATTGCTGTCACGTTCGATCGCTTCGGTCACAAGATCGAGCGTTTGGTCGGCTGCCTGAGGCACATCATTGACCGCGTTGATCGTGATCGTCAACTTGCGAATCGAAACATTGTTATTGGGGGCCACACCGGAACCACTATCGGTCACGATCACGTCAAAGACGGCGACTCCGAATGCATCGGGTGTCGGCGAAATCGTGATTCGGCCATCCGCGGTCAAGGTCGGATTCGTGGCCATCATCCCCGTAGGAACGAGTGAGTTCCCTGTGCCATCAAAAGCAGGTTGAATGATGATGCTGGTCAGACTTTGCGAGGCAAGCTCGTCGAGTGCCGTCAGCGGCCCGGCTTCGATTCCCACTCCTGGGATCTGATAGAGATCAAACGTCATCGACGGAGCATCGGTACGCTCGCGTTCATCAAACGAGATCGAATTAGGAGTGTAATTGATCGTGGTCCCACCCACCGTGGTCGTCCCGGTGTCAAAATCAGGGATAAAGGGAGGGTCGTTGACCTCGGTCACTGTGATCTGGACGGTCTTAGCAACCGAACGATTGTTGAGGTTGCCAAACGGATCGGGCACGGCGGTATAGTCAATCGGTGACGGTGCCGCAGGCGTGACTTGATCCGCACCGGGGATCGTCGTCGCGCCAAAGTCTTCGACGATATAGGTAAACGCTTCGGTCGGATTAAACGGTGGCAAACGGTTGTAATTAATCGCAGGTCGATACTCGCCGCCGCTGAAGGCCCCCGAAGCATCGAAGTTGAACATCAACGTTCCGCCATTGATGGTCGGGAAGACCGTTCCACTATCAGCGGACGTTACCGTTGTGAATCCGCCAAAACCATCGGGGATCCCAAAGACAACCACGCGCAGATCCTGTTCGTGTTCGTCATAAATCGACTGCGATCCATCCGCAAAATCACTCTCACGCGACGGTTGCTCTGTGAGGATCGCAGGATCGTTCACCGTCGATTGACGCAGCAGGTCCTCGGGCAGAATTGGCAAAATGGCCTGATTGCCGTTGGGCAAGCCCGTCAATGGATCATTGTCGACCACTTCGGCAACCGTCAACGTGCGATCCTGAGTCACCGGTTGATCATTGACCGGCGTGATATGGACCGTCAAGGTTCGCGTTGTGCTGCGGAAGTCATCTTCGAGCAACCCGGTCGTCGCATTGAAGCTTTGTCCATTGTCGGTCGCAGTGATTTCAAACACTGCGTATCCGAAGGCATCGGGATTTGGCATCAGCGTCAACACGCCGTACTGGTCCAGCACGGGCGGTGCCGAAAACATGCCAGCCGGTTCGACGGTTGAGACGTAGCTGAATGACAACGACTCGGTCGCTCGTTCGTCGAGTGCGGTGCTGTGACCTGGGAAGATCACATCGGGCCGTACCGCTAGCGGATCGTAATTGGCAATTCGACTGCCGGCGTAGATGTCGTAGTAGACCGCAGTTCCGTCGGCTTGAATGTCTTCGGGGAACGTCACCGTGGCGAAGGCGGGAAATTCCGGTGCATCGTTTTTGTCCGCAACCGTCAATGAAACGCGTGTGGGCAACGAACGAGTTTCGACGAACGGATCAGGCGTGTAGGCCGTTCCCGGTGGCAACGGAGGCAGCAAGACGGTGCCATCATCAGAAACGATGTAGTTAAAGAACTCAAGCGGATTAACCGGATCCGCTTCATGAGGCGTCAGCCCGTTGTAGTCGACGGCCGGTTCGTAGAAACCGTCCACGAACGCACCGGCAGTAAAGTTGAACGACAAGACGCCTCCGCTTGGCGTGGTCATCGTCAAGGTTCCCGTGCCGCCGCTTGCAGCCAGGTCGGATTGCACGTCAATCGTTTCGTCGGCGTCGGTGAACGCGACCACGCGGAGGGCTTGATTAGATTCGTTGTAAGGTTCAATCAAGGTTGGGTCGTCAACACCAGCCAGAACGGGGTTCGTACCGAACTGTTGCAACAAGAATTCGGCGTCGAACGCAACCTTGCGATCGTTGTTCACAAGGTTCCCAAACGCATCGTATTCAACAACCTCGTCGACGAGTAGTTCACGAGGGAAGGCAACGGGATTGTCGTTGATGGGTTCGACAAAAATGGTCACCACCGCAGTGTCCGTCAATGCGGCGAGCGGGCGGTTGCCACTGACGTCCTCGTTGATTCCGGCATCTTCCGCGGTGTAAGTAAACGTATCCTCACCGTAGAAATTGTCGGGTGCTCGGTAGGTGAACGTGCCGTCGTTGTTGAACGTGACCGTTCCGCCCAGTGCCGTAGTCAAAACGGTCCCAGGATCGGGAATCACCAACGCACCATCGTTCAGATCGGCAAGTTCGTCTGCCGCCGTCGGTCGAGCGTTGACATCGTTCGACAGTAGGAAGTCAATTGGAATGGTTAGCGATTGATCCTCGGTCGGAACCGGCAACGTTGAACCGGCCCAGTACGCCATCCATCGTGCCGACGTCCTGCTGATCACGTCGTCATTGGCGATCGGATCATCGTTTTGCGGCCGCACGTCAAACGAGATCTTCGCGGTGTGGGTCAGTCGTCCGTTGACAGGATCGAGGACGCCAATTTCATCATCGGCCCCTCCGTCGCCAAGCACGTTCGGGTCATCCGATTTACCATCATCGCTGATCGTGTAGGTGATTTCGTCGAGAATCGGCGAATCGGTTGGCAATCGAAGGTTATCGCGATTGAGATCCGCGTTGGCTTGGTAGTCGAAACTGACCAAAAAAATATTCGCCGGATCTGACGTATCGAACGTCGCCGACAAAATTTGTCCTCGCGACGTGGCGATCGGGAAATCACCAATCGGCGTGGTGGAATCAATTGTGGTGGCCCCCACGTGCAGCGCCACAACGTGCAACACTTGCCCTGATTCATCCCATGGGGATGCGGGTGCTCCGGCTGGATACGATGGCACATCATCAGCCGTCGCGTTGGCCAACAATTCCGACTCCGTAACGGTTCGCACCGTATCTTCGAGTAGCACGACCGTTTGATCTGCCGCTCGGGGTGTGTCATTGACCGGTTGGACCTCGATGATCACCGTCGCATACAGCGTCGACGGCAACGCCGTATCGATCGCACTTTGCTGCGTTGCTAGCCGATAGGTGAACGTATCGATCCCGACAAAATCGGGATCGGGTGTGTAAACAAAGTCACCAGTTGCCGAATCAAGCACCAAGGTGCCGTTGGAAACATCTTGATCGAGCACCACGGTAACGGGTGAGAAAACCAGCGGGCTGATTGTATCGTTATCGAGCACCGATGGAATGATGTCGGGTGCATCGTTCGTATCAAGCGTACTGTCTTCGTTGATCGTGTAGTGTGTCGATGGTGATGTTGGATCATCCACTGGCACAGGCAGAGGCACATTGTGAATCTGCACTTGATAGTCTTCGACTTCACCGCCGACGGCCAAGCCAGTGGGTTGCAAGCCGCCTTCGGGTGAAATTCGGAATCGAGCCCAGGTCAGCTTATCGGTCGTACCGGCCGGGGTGATGACGTTAAAGATCGTTGGATTCGCAGCATCGCTGATCAACACATTGTCGATCACTTTTTCCAGTGTGGGATGGAAGACGCCGTTTCCGTCAAAGTCAATCCACGCACTGACATAGCCCGTCCCCGTCACGCTGACCGGAATCTGAGCGCCGGTTGGATCTTGAGGATTCAAGAACCCGAGAATGTCCTCTTTGTTCGTTGTGGTGCCCGTCACTCCAGGTTTCAGGAACACGATGTAGTCGGTGGTCCCATCGTTATAGACACCGACGTTGACACCGTCTTCGTCGTCGCGATTGAAGATCTCGATCGTATCGGAGCTTCCCGCAACGGCTTGTACGACCAAGGAGTCGCCCGCCGCGTTCATTTCCGCATTGATTTTGGCGATCAGCTTGGTGGCGATTTGAGCGGCGGTATCACTTGTCGCAAACCGAACCGGAATATTCCCAACGCCTGGAGCGATACCGGTTGGAACGAGTTCGAACTGTTTGGCGACGCGACCGATATCGATCGAGATCACATCTCCGGCTGCTGGCGGAATGGCAAGCGAATCGATGCGGATGGTGGTCCCGCCGGCGGCAGTCGCATGCGGTTGGATGTCAAAGATCGCCGAGGCACTTGGTGAAGTCGCGACGACGGTCGCAGGCGTATCATCGAGTCCGCCGGTGAGCAGGGCGGAATCATCTTCCGAATCGACGTAGCTGCCCAATCGTGGCGATGCATTATTGATGATCGCGTGCCGAGCACCATCATTGCCCAACAGCGTGCCATACACATTCAAGCTGCCGGACAATTTGGCATCGCCAAAGTCCAAAGGCACCTCAGGCAGAATGATCGTGAACTTCGTCGTCCCATCAGCCTGGTTGTCTCGCAACGCATTGCCGGCATTATCGCCGATCACGTTGTTGTCAAACGTGATTTCGTAAACACCCGCTGGTTCCCAAAGGCTCGAAAACGGCGTCAGCCGTAATTCACCAGTCAGCTCGTTGTAACCGAGCGTAAAGTCAACACCCTCGGTGAGCGTGATATTGTTTCGGCGAACGGTAATGGTCGCTGGATTGACCGATGCTGGGTTGATCCCGGTCCCTTCAAACGGTGCGTTGGGGCCCGCACCATCATTCAGCAAGAATACAAATGAATCCGCAATAGGATCACTCAAATGCACGACCGTTAGATTCGGGTCGCGATCCTCACGAAGCGTATTGGCATAATCGATTGGATTTAAGAGCACGACAAACGGCTGCTCGAGGTCCGAGCGGTCGACCGCGCCACGATCGACGAACACATTCGAACCACCTCCACCAGGATTGTTTGATGAGTTGATTCGCAACTGACCAAAGACATCCAATTCGGGAGCATCGATGGTGGAAATTGCGATGCCAAGCTCGGTTTTAAATGTGACATAGTCAAAACGGTCTTCGAGCTGGTTCAGCGAGCTGTCGAGCGCTGAGGATGATTCGACTAGGTAGTAATTGTCATTGGCAGCATCGACGAACAACGGAGTTCCCGCAGCCTGCACGATCGCATCCGTTCCGGTAGGCCCATTGGTGCCATTTTCTTGGAAATAATTCGAACGAATCACGAGCGGTTGGCTCGTATTGTCACGAATCCCCGTGCCAAAGTTCGTAATGATATTGTTCATCAATGTCGGACTTGAATTGTCCGTGATATCGAATCCGATCCCTCCGCTGCCATCGCCAACGAGCGTATTGTTGACGAAGCGGCCGAACGGAACGGGACGACTTGGGTTGGCACTCGCTTCCCCGGCAAATCGAATCGCGGAATCGCCCACGATGACGTTGTTTTGAACGACGATTCCAGGGACCAGACGATCAAGATCGACTTGTGGGAAATTGATGGTCGATCCGGGGTGTGGCATCCCACCATTAACTTGTTCCGTCCCCGGCTGAACATTGATTCCGAGCGTGCCTGAGTCACGGATCACATTCGAATCGACGATGAACATACCTTGGGCGCGTTCACGGTTTTTGTCACCCAGCAGTCCGGTGCCGCCTTGTAATACATTGATGTCATCGATGAACGCGACATCGGTTGCCGAATTGACGGGGGTGCCATCGGCGGATGCAAACACCCAAGTAAACACTGTATTGGTGGGATCGGTGAACGGGAAACTTACAACACGATATCCCGAGTCGCCGGTTGCAAACGATGTATCTGCGTTTCCTCCGGATTCGTCACCGCCGGTTGGTAACAACGCTTGCGGACGATCATTGATGAAGAATCGCAAACCATTGTCGCCATTCGGACTTGATGTGCGGTACGCAAATTGTATTACGCCGGCACCTGCTGCAACGCCGCCCAACTGAAGCGGAGTCGCTTGATAGATGCTGGCGGGCAACACACTCAACGAACCTGACTTTAAACTTTGAGTGCCGGTAAACGGTTGGTCTGTCGACGTTGCCCACGGCGAGATTGCAATTGCGGGGATCGTCTGACCTTGAATCTCGATATCCGTAGGCGTCCAAATAAAGCTTCCGTCCGCGGGCTCAAATGCGGTGGTCGCCGTCGACGCGACATCAAGCGTATGGTTGTCGTTAGTATCGAACGTGGTGCCGACGATGATAGGCGACTGTGTCGCATCAGGCAAAAATGCGTATTCACCCGAGCGTCGAATTTCCAACTGGTAGGGTCCCGACAAAATATCGGGACGTGCGGACGGGTTATTATCGTTGGTTCGTCCACTATCTAGATTCGTGATGCCACGATCGGTGTTACTGGCTGGCCCGGTCACCATTTCACCACGTTCTGCGAACCCGACGATGATATCGTCGATGTAGAACCCTTCGTATAGGTTGTCCTGACTTCGGATGGAACGCGTGCCGTTTCGGAACTCACCAAACGTCGAATCGGTGCCACCGAGTGACGAATCGTCCATTGCTCCGGCAGTGCTAAAGTCGACTCGAATCTGGATATTCGGTTCACCGGCAAAGGTCGACATGTCAACCCGCGCCTGACGCCAATTCCCGGAGTTATCGAACAACTCTTGAACTATTTGATGATTCTCGGCACGCGGCGCATCTGCATTTAATCCGGCATCCGACAAATGCGAAAGGAAGCCAGGCAACTCGGCGAAAGGTCCGCCCGTGTTCGCCGCACTGAGTTCGGAATTATTGGTCGCCACCAATTCCCAGGTAACACCACCGTCGCGGGATGCAAAGACGCGTGCACTATCGCGGAACGGATCGGTGCCGTCGTTGTTGTTGCTGGATCCGTCATCACCTTCGGTTTCCAAGAAGTAATTGAAGTACAACGTGGGCCGATCCTTTGCGTCAGCACCGGCAAGTGAAAAATCACTCGAAACCAAACTTCCCAGCCCGCCACCGGGGAAGTTGTATGAGTTGCGAATGTCGGTGTTGCTGCTAAGGTCAGCGTGCTGGACCGTCGTGCGAATGCCCAATTGAGCGTTGGTTCCCGCACGATAATTGATATAGCTATCGCTGTTGCTGGTGGGATTTTGTACCCATTGCTCGAAACCAAAATGGAAACTCAATCCGCCATTGGCCTCGTTGACGTTGCGATCGTCACCGGCGTCTCCGGGATTCGAAATCGTATAGTCTTCGTTTGCAGGATTACGACTATTGTCATTGGCGTTATTGACGCCATGACCAGCATCGTCGGCCCGTTTGGTCGTGGGATGCCAAAGGTTGAAATCCAAGGGTGAAAATGCAATGCCCGTTGGAGTTCCTGCCATTGCAGTCACACGACTGACAAAATCATCAGGTACTCCATCGCCTTTCGTACCATCAATCACGACGTTGGCCGTTCCACCACTCATTTGGAAGTTGTCCACCTCCATCACGATCTGATCCGTACCCCCCAAGGCGTTCGTAAATTGAACCACGACGCCAGCGCCTTGCAGATCGCCACTGACACGAACGTCATTGTTCCCGATTGTCAACAGCCCCACGATCGCGTCTCGAACACTCAGTACACCGTCGACGTCGGTTACGTGCGTAACCGATACGGGACCTCCGTCAATGTCGGTCGCGGTTGTTCCCATGATCGAGTCACCATCAATGATTTGAGTGATAACCACATTTGGATTGGTTCCGCCCGTAAACGAATTGGCTCGGGTGATATTACCAATATTGGTATCCTCAAGTGCTCCGTTGAACTCGATCGTAAAGGTGGCGCCTGGTAAATTCCCGCCACCGGTAACGGTCACATTTCCTACGCCGATAGTACCGATACCCTCTAGCGCAGTCTGCACTGCCGCAGCATTGGCATTCCAGTTAATATTCCCCGTTGTACCATGTCCAGGAACGCTGAGCGTGAACGTTCCTCCGGTCGGCCCGCCGTTGATCGATAATTGCTGACGTTCGTTGTTGACTAGTCTGTCATTGACCACGGTGATCTGCGGCAGAATGTTCTGGCTGCCGAGAGTATTGGTGAATTCAACTTGAATCGGCGTCCCCGGAAGCGGTCCGCCCGTCACAACGACGTTGCCGGGGCCGATGTTGGCAAGCAATTCAAGCTCAGCTTGAATCTCCGCAGGAGTCGCATTGAAATTGAGATCGCCTGTGGTTTCACCATCGTATTGAAGTTGGAACGCGCCACCAACGATCAACGAATCCAACGTAATCGACTGGACCTCGTTTTTCTCAAGCCCCGAGGTGTCCGAGGTCAGTTCCACCAAGTCCTTCTTGCCCAAGTTGTTGGTGAATTCGATCGTTACCGTACCACTTGCGTCACCAGTAAGCGGCCCATCGTAGATCGACACGGTGATATCGCCGGATGCAATGGACGGTAGAGCGTGAAGTGCACTGGCAACCTGCGCCGCCGTGGCATCGTAGGCAATCGGTGCGGTGGTTTCGATATACCGAACGACTTCGTCCGCATTGTGAGGTACGCGGTCGGTGCCGTTGATTCCACGAATCACATTGAATTGATTGCCCGTCCGACTGATAACTCGAAGATCTTCATCCCCGATGCGGATATTGAACGGAGTCGTCGTTGGAAACGGAGCGTCCGTTTCCACCGTCAACGTATCGCTGACAACCGTGGCCACTTGCGGCACGTAGTGAATGTCAATTGCAGTTTTATTGCGGCCTCGCACCACCGTCAACGTGTTCGTGCCGAGATCGACATTGGTAACCAACATCTCTTCACGGTCGACTCGAATCGTAAACGGAGTCGCCGGGAAAACCGAAGCATCGAACACCTCTAAACTAGTTGCAAATTGGCTGGCACCAATTTGAGACGTCAGCGCACTCGAACTTTGCGTCAGCACTTCGACCAAACCACCGATCTGGTGCGATGTTGCCGAAGTGCCGAGTTCACCTCGCGACACAGTAAGTTGGTCAACAACAAGGTCCACCGCTGAAACGAACATCACTTCGTCATCGATGCGAATGCTAAACGGTGCAGCGGGGAACTCCGATGCATCCACCACACTTAACGTCGTCGAGGCGTTATCAATGCCAACAAACCCCGTCCCAAAGACGGGAATCACACGAACAGGGCTTCCGAGATCGTGCGTCGTTGCTACCGTTCCGTTCTGAGCTCGCGTCACCGCTAGCCGATTTAGCGTTGTGTCAACGCTGGTAACCAACAACTCTTCGTTCTCGATTTGAATTGTAAAGGGAACAGCAGTAGGAAAGATATCTGCATCAATCACTTCGATCGTTGTCGCGGCAGCCGTAATACTGGCTCCCGTTGTGACACCCGCAACCGGCAGCACACGAACCTGAGTCCCAATGTTGTGATTAGCAATCGCGGTTCCGTTTTGAGCTCGGATGACCGTCAACTCATTCGTAACCAAGTCAACCGCAGTCACCTCTAATTCTTCGCTACCGATAAGAATCGAAAAGTTGGTGTCCGGATAAATCGACGCGTCGACCACACGCAACGTCGTGCTGGCCGGATTGTTATCCAGCCCAACCACCGGGGCTCCACTCACTGGAACGACTTGGACTTGGCTACCCGCAAGGTGGCTCGTCGCGGTCGTACCATTCTCAGCACGGGATATCGTGAATTCATTGGCTGGCAAATTCACGGCGCTCACCAACATCTCCTCACCGTTCACCCGAATTGGGAATGGAGCGGACGGAAAAAGGCTGGCATCATCGACTTCGAGAATCAGCGCCGTTGGACTGATGTCAAGGGCCAATGGTGAGCTGATGCTCAGATTGCTACTGGCACTCAATAGATCCGTGACTGTCAACGCCGAACTCGCCGTCGCCGACATCGGTGTTGTCAACAGCGACGTCGTTACTTCGGCCACCGTTGCCGTATCAGGGTGCGTCGTCGGAATCGTATTATGAATCCCGCGTGTCACGGTGAACGCATTCCCTACCTGTGAGGTCACCAACATCTGCTCATTTTGAACCTGAATCACGAACGGTGTCGCTGGCCATTGCTCGGTGAACGCTTGATCCGAAACATTTTGAACTTGAATCGTTTGGGACGTTCCTGGGGCAGGCGCTGTCAGAATGGGTTGCAAGAGCGCGCTGACGGCGCCTTGATTTTTCTCAAACGACAACGTGAAGTCACCTGAATAGGCATCCGTTGAAATGGTCTGCTCTTCATTCACGCTGGACGTATACGGTGCGTCGGCCTTGATTGGCTCGGTTGTCTGACGTGTCACTCCGTTATCAAAGGTCAACGTAAAGAAGCTATCCCCCGATGGCGTCCCGCTTACGGTTACCAACTGAGAACTGTTGTTCGATTCAAAGGCGTAGACAGGTTCGCCCGCCGAATCCAACGCAACCACTTCACCACTGCTGGTAACGGCAAACAATGTATTGGCGTAGGCGCCGTCGTTGACGTTTTGAGGGCCGAGTGCGAGTCCTTGGAAGCTGAAGGGATTACCTGACGAGTCAAAGATTTCCTTGCGATTGATCACCAAGCCGTTGTCCGGGTTAATCTCAAGGAACTCTCCTGCACTGGTAACGCCAAAGAGGTTGCCGTTACTGAGGAAATTGTCGAAAGAGAGTCCAGTGACGCGGCCCGAAATCGGGCCAATCGCTCCGTCGTCGCCCCCCAGCAAAGGAATCGTTGAAATCGTGCCATCGGGGAGGAAGTTTCGACCATTCGTACCCGTATTTCCGCTCGTAATCACTGCTGTGATCAGCTCGCGAGCATTCACATGATTGTTGATTGCGTCAACGATGGCACCCGCAGTGGGACCACCGTTTATGGCGCCGTTGTTGTCGCGGGTGTAGCGAATCCGCAAATTAATCACCGGATTCGTTGCAGCGGGGTTGGAGGCACTCGTAACCGTTGCACCGGCACCGCTGTTGACTTGATCATAGGTCACTATGACAGAGACATCGTTACCACGTTTCCCCGGCAATTTGGAGCGAAATTCGATCGTGGTGGAATTCACCGGATTGGACGAATCACGCACCAAGAACGTCTCGGACGCATTGATCACGCCTGGACTTTGAATATGTCCCAAATAGCCATACTTTGGCTGCCCTCCCGATGCATTTCGCGGTGACGCATCACCGTTTTCACGTGCGCGATACAACTTGGATGTCCCATCGGACTCACGCACAGAGTAATAAACATCATAGGTCGGCACCGGTGCGCTGGATGGACCGGTCGTTCCCGTACGCTCGAACGTAAAGGCATCGACATCGTGCGAGATCGTAAATTGATCCAATTGATCCGAAACCGGCGGATTGGCATTGGTGTAGATGTTCGTATTAGGCGTCGTACCATTACCGGGGATGTTGTCATTCTGCGTTGTCAGGAAGGATCCATCGGTCGGATCGATTTTCACCAATTGCCCGACCGTTCCGTTACCATTTTCCAATCGGATGTACCCATACATCGCACCATCGCTACGAATCACGATGTCTTGCAGATCATCGCGACCGGAACCGACGTTTGCTT
>NZ_ANOG01000334.1 GCF_000346295.1 Rhodopirellula maiorica SM1
GTGCCTTGCGGCCCACGGTGCACGACCCACGATTTGCACTTTGATTTATTCAGAAGGTCTCCCAGGATTTTCGATCCACGCCGAGTGCTCCCTAGCCCAACAACAAGACCGCTAAATCAATAGAGAATGCCCCCCAGGCCGGAGGCCGACACACAGACTGCCGTTGGCGTAAGCCAACGGATCTACGAGCGACCTATCACCACTAGGCCGGAGGCCGACACAGTCACAGCAGCGGTATCGCCCTCCGTCCTGCAATGAACGCCAACGACTTGAATTTGGTTGCTTCCTTCGACGCAGACGTTTGTCCAACATCCGCGAGTTTTTATTCACCAGTTGGTCCCATCGCAGGTTCGTCAATGACTCCATCCGCCACACGCCAACGGGCGGAAAGCCGAACACAAAGCCAGGCACCATGCGGAGTATTCTCCGACCCACACCAAACCGTGATGGACCTTTTCATTCGCCTTCGCTAGGACGACGGGAAGTCTCCTGAAGTCAGATCTAAGAAGTAGTCAAATGGCTTTCCTTTGAACCAAGGTATCCACCCAACTCCAGCGACAAGGTGCATCACTTCGTCGTCAATTTCAAGCTTTCTGCAGACTGTGTTCCAAACGATTATCGCACCGATAATATCTCGGCTTCTGCTGCGGTAGCGTAGATTCCGCATTCGCATCAGTAAGCTCGCTTGCACGGCACCAATAATTCCACTCGCGACTGAGCCAGTGACTAAGCTAGCTAAAAAGGTTGATGTTCGTTGAAAACCCCCATCGCCCCGAACTAAAACCACAGCAGCAATAAGAAGACTGAAGAGTCCGAACGCAAAAACGGAAACTCGCAACAACAGTGAAGCCGATCGCATCCTGGAAACTAAGATAAGCGACGGAAGTATACACCGCCCCAAGAAGTAGTTAATTTTACCTGGGCCTAGCATTAATCGAAGCAATGTCGAAGCAACTCCAGCTTCATTTTTTTGAGAGGTACGTGACTCCTCGGAGAGTAACTCTGAAAGAAACGTAATAGACACGGGAAGATACGCAATGTCCGCCGCGCGTGCGTTGCAAGCATTCAACAAAGATATGTCTACATGTGAGTTGCTCTCTGCGACACTATTGTGTAGTGTTTCCGCAAACAAATATTCCATAAAAGATTTGTGTCCAAACCGGAAACAGCCTGTGGCCGCTGGGTCGTCAACCAATAGTCCGCATGTGCGAACGTCTGTATGAACGTGATCACGGCCGTATTCGGAAGCAGCGATCCGGTTCGCCAACGGTTCTCGAACCTCACCAGATAAAGCCGAGGAAGTCAGCGAAACTGATTCAGGGATGGAGTCAATTAACGTGTCTATCGCATCCTTTAGGTGTACACCAGTTATTTGATTTTGCAAACGCTTGGTAACCATAAAGGTTGCGATGCCCTTCATGAAATACTCACGCTCCGACGAGGTGAGCGCCATAAAGCCGGGAGACGCATCTTCCTTTAACCCTTGCCGTCGATAACTGTGCTGAACAAAAAGTCGCATAACGTAGGCTGAGCTCAATGTGCCAAGCTTTTCCGCTAGCTTTTCTTGAGTCCATAAAACTGAGACGATGTGTAGCAATGAGGGTCGTGAAACCAGCTCGCGAAACTCGCTATTTTGCGTCGCGAATTCGCAAATCTGAGTTCGCGCTGCCTCGTCATGTTTGCGCAAAGCAAGATGCATGCGATCAACGTCGAAGGGTTCGAGACGCAGTGCTTGGCAATACGGCTTCCCCGAAATTGGGACTGAGATTCCCAACGACGCGATGAGTTCTTCTTCGTCAAAGAAGAAGTTAGGTCGTCCGGTAATCAATATCTTTGCCTTCGGAGAGCAAAACTGCCAAAGCGTCTTGAAGTGATCGAGACGCATTTCCGCATCACCAATGAGGGACATCTCATCGAATCCCTCAAAAATGATCAGCAGTCGCCCTGCTGCATGGAGCTGCATTAGTGCTTTCGCGCTGATGTTGTAGCGAGCGCCCCAAGCACCGAGCATCTCAAGGGGACTGAGGTTTCGGGGACTTGCACCACGAAGTTCAATATGTATGGGAATACGAAAACTATCGGGATTTCGTAAATGCCGGTACGTTAGCAAAAGCGCGGCCGTACTCTTTCCTTGCCCGTAGTCGCCAAGAAGCGCCAGTTGTCGTTGACTGTGGTCTGCAACCCACTCATCGATATAATCTTCAAAATCCTCGGTATGTTCTGACTTCGGATAAGCCGATTTGATGACCGCAGAAACACAGACTTCTGAAAGTGTCAACTTTGAATCAGGAAGCTTCTGTTGTTCAACACGACTTGTTACATCCGATAGATAGTCATCCCAATTTACCAGGTCGCTCAGCATTCCGTCTTCGGTTAGTACGCGAATAGAGACTCCTGAGAATTTATATATCCTAGGTGGTCCATTTTCCAAAGCGAGTATTAGCTCTATTCCACGATCCTGACGGTCAGCAACTGCAGTCGCATAGGCTGCCGATTTCAACAGCATATTATTGCCGGGTGCAAAATTCTCGCAAATGAGACCAACACAATTTCCATTTTTTGTGTGCCGCCCTATCCAACAATTGGCTTCCTCATGCCAGTCCGATGACAAATCTATTGTGATTGAAGGATTCTTGAGCTTGAATAGTTCTCTCGCCCGCTCACGCCAGGGAGCTAAAGTCTTGACGCTGTCGAGAGGCGCAACGAAACCGACTTTCTGAGATTGGTAAGGCGTCGGTGGCTCCTCACGCCTTATGAGGCGAGTTAGTTCGCGTATTCCTTCCTCCGCGAGGTTTAGGCGTGTACGTTCCTGTTCAAGCAGATAGTGTCGCTCGCTGACGTTTCCATCCCACCTTTCAAAGATTCCCTTGATGGCCCAGATACCGATAGCGTAGATGCAAACTAGGAAACCGTAATCAGCAATATCCGGTGACGGCAGTTCAACCTTCTTTCCCGTAAACCATTCAATAAACAGGGATGCAACGTGCCACGGCATAGCCTTCCCTGCTATAGCAGCGATTAGTGCGAGAGTTAATGACCCGATTGTGCCGAGAGCAGCAAACGCAAAACGTTCTTTTGTGTAGCGTCGACGCCAAAACCAAACGAACGCTGTAGACAAAGTTGCCAATAGAACCAACGTTAGTGTGGCTATTAAAAAGGCAACTTTGAAATAACTCATATCTGATCCTAGAATCGTGAAGATTGTCGCAAAAGCATAAATTCATTTCTGATTGAAGCAAAGTAGGCAATGGGAGTAAGTCTATTGAGAAACGACTCCGAGGAAGAGATCTGGCCTAGCCTTTACTGTGGCCCAATTTTTCCTCTGACGCATTCTGCGTTTTATCGCTGACACATTGGTAAACGACGAATCCGCCTGAGGTGGACAAACAAGCATGGTTTGACTCGTGCCTCCATCCTCATTGGCGATGGGATGCTGACAACTCCGTCGTCAAGTGCGATTCACTCGAAACACGGGACGTGGTTTGTAAACCGAATGCATAGGTCCTACGGCACTAACCCGCGTTAGCGTGAAACTCTGATGCACGAGACTGCGATCAGATTCGAGATGCGGTTACATCGACCAGAGAAGAAAAGGTTCCTGGAGAAGAAAAGGTTCCTGGACTTAATTGCCGTTGTATTGACCAGTCCGGCGATTCTCCGGTGGTCGACGCCGGAACGTCTGCGGGTCGATCCAACCGGAGCACCTTCAAAACGTGGTGAAATCGATCTGTCGGTTATGTGTGAATTGTCAGAAGGTGTTGAAACGTTAGGGATTGTTCCCGTCGGTTTCCGCTCAAACTAGCAAGTGACTACAAAATTGCTAAACCTCGTGCCAATTCATTGGTCGGTAGGTGTAGTCAGTCGAATCGTATAGTTCCGCTTTGAGACCCTCTGGCCACTGCCGTTTCCAGTGGTCTCTGTTAGGTTGAAATCGCTTTTTGTACGACTTCCAAACGTCTTTCACCTTTCTCTCGGTGTTATGCACTCTTTCGATGTCGGATTGATGCCTGGTTGGCTCACGCCACAAAAGGATTACGCGATGATTCGCATTCGGGTGAGCTTGATAGAGCATCTGGATGAGATTGTGGTCTTTCTCCTGCCAGCGAAAAACAATCGTGTCTGGATACTCGGGTTGGAACATTTCGTGTCTAGGTCTATAGGCCGTCAGACCTGATCGTGTGTGGGCCCTGCTAGCGAAGAATTTTGGTTTTCCAATCACCCCCAAATGCTCTCTTATCCCGTGTTCGTTCGATTGGAGGCGGTCAATCAGTGATCCTTTGCCAACGCACCCAACCCCAGCAATAGTCAAAACCAGTTTTGGATTCATCGTTGCCGCTCTTACGTTCTCGAGATAATGTTTTCAAAAGTATCTCAAAACCCAGAAAAAGAGCAAGTTGGAGCTAATGATAAGTTGAGGAGATGTTTATTTGCCTCATTGGCGATGAACACCGACGCGATCCAATGATCGGCTTAAGATATCTCAGTCGGAAATGCCGAAGTCACTTTCGACAGCTTCAAAGTCCTATCAATGGCGCGACCGAGGCGGGATAGGTCTATGCAAAAAAACACCTGGTTGCGTTCTGAGTTGGTGGCATGGACCGTCATCTGCCAGAGTCCCGTTGCTCCACTTTAAAGTGCAACCGCATAAGTCAAGAATTCGTGACCGGGTTAATGCAACTTCCGCTGAGAAACGCTTCACTGGAAGCAGAATCTGCGTTGGTGCAATGATATGCATCATCGTGAGATCGGTTTCGGCGGCCTAAACAAGCATTCTCGTCGCCGGTTCTGTCGATTTCTGGGCAATGACAGTCGAAACTGGTGTGCAAACGTGTGTCTGAGCAGTAGCTTGGATGAGCGTGGCGGCGCGAATTGATTTCGCGGATGTTCTGCAGTAACTGAAGCGACAATCGTGTACGGTGTCCGCTGCGGGGCATTCCTGATACCTGTCCGATCCCTTGGTTTGTAATGCTCAGCGACTTCCTCATTGACGTTCCGGTCTGGCTTGCTCTGGTTGGCTGGTTTGTCGGTAGCTTCGCCCGAGGCCGCAGCATGCAAGATTCTGGCGGGATGTGGGAAACTGTCTACCGTTACGCTTGGCTGTTCGGGAGCTTGATGATCGCGCTGCATGTTCTGGCCAGCTACGGAGTCGCTCATGGCTGGAGCCACGCTGCAGCGATCGAAGCGATCGCGGACGAGTCGGAGCGGGTCACAGGGATCCGTGCTGGATGGGGTGTGTATGTCAATTTCGCCTTCGCCACCGTTTGGATCGGCTACTCGGTCGCAATGGTAATCCGCCGGCGGCGATGGCCGGGAGTCGATCAGGCTGTTTTTTGGTTCACGGCAGCAATTGTCGTATCTGCGACGATCGTTTTTGAAACCGGGGCAGTGCGATGGCTGTCGGTCGCCGGTTTCATCGGTCTGATCATTTCGTATTTTTGGCGTCGAAAGTTATGCGATTGATCGCGCCTCGTCGGTGCCCAGGCCCAGTAATGTTCGCGTGTAAAGCAGGCAGGTAGGAATGATTGGGTGGCATCCCGTTAGCCGCTTGGGCGAATGTTGTGAAGCAATTTTCCCTAGAAGGAAACGCGAATTCACTGTAGCGAAAGTCGCAGAGACTTTCGGCCACGCGAGTCAAA
>NZ_ANOG01000335.1 GCF_000346295.1 Rhodopirellula maiorica SM1
GTCGCGCAGCACAACCTGCGTACCGCGGGCAGTCTGAGCCTGAGCAAGGTCGAGAATTCCCTTTGAGTCGGTAAGCACGTCAGCGAGCCTTGTCCAGATTTCCAAGCAAGTGAGTCCCGGGTTCGTGGCAAGATACGCTGACAACTTCCTAACCCCCACAGCAGAGACCCAGGGACTGCAGATAATTAGTTGAGACCTACTGCCCGTAACTAGAGCCTCGATCATTGACCAGGATGGACGCGAGATGCTGTTTACCATGTACTTGCTTCCTATTGTCGTTGTTCCCATTTCTTGCATCAGCACCATGCCTTGAGCTCGTGGTGGATACCGACTCGAGCGTCGTCGCCGCACGTGAACCCGTCGGTGGCCGATCTTGAAGGGAAAGCTCCCTGTCGATGAAGCCGGAGTGTCTGGCGGTGTTCGTCGCTCATGTCGGTTCGTTTCTATGCAATTGACGATGTGCGTTCGGTCGTTGCGCAAGCAATGTAAACATGTTTAGAGGACGCTTTCACACTACGTAGGCTCATAGCGCAACACGCCTGTGCCAAGGGCCTGCTGTGGCCGTAACACCAGGACTTCCTTATGCAGAAGCCCGATATCGGTGCTCAGTCCAGACCATAGGACTGCGGCGCCGACGGTGGAAAACGGGTGTGCCGACGTGATGTCCGAGTTCGGCCGCGGATCCTTGACGTCCCAGCGGGCAAAGGCCAAAGCGGCCGTCGCGGCATCTTGTACGTGTGGCTCAAGTCCAGCCGCATTTACCGCTCGGGCATGACCGGCCCCCCAAACGAATGCTTCCCAGAGGTGCAGTTGTGGGCCGCTTCCGCCGACCGATATCCATTCAGCCGGATCGAAGGGTGACACAAGGA
>NZ_ANOG01000336.1 GCF_000346295.1 Rhodopirellula maiorica SM1
CTTTTGATCCGCTGATCCGCTCGTATTTCCCTAGCGATCGTGCCATCGCTGCCAGGATCGGTCGGCTAACCCGAGTGACATCGTCATTCCGGCGCCGCCGGTGCCGACAAACACGTGCACTCCCTCGTCGGGTTGCGCTTCGAAAACAGGCAGTGTTGGGTGTTTGGCGTACACACCGTGCCAGCGTTGGCAGACGGTCCAATTGGGCAAACAAATCAGTTGGCGGAGTTCTCGCAGCATCAACTCGTCAATTTCGCGTTTGTCAAACGGCGTGATCGCGTCACCGTACTCGTGGGAATCCCCTAGAATCAATCGCCCCGATCGAAACGGTGACGCCATCACATGGATTCCATAGCGATCAAGCTCGGGGTGATTGGTCGCGATCCGGTCTTGAAGTGCTGCAAGAGAATGGCACTGAGTGAACGAGGTGTAATGCCGCAACGTCAATCCGCCCGCGATATGCGGCGACATCGTTTTGATCGGATCCTGTTGCACCTTCATCATCTGCAGCTTGCACAGCTTCAATCCAGATTCCGATAGGCATTCGGGGTACAACGTTTGTAGATCGCTGCCGCTACAGACGACAATCCGATCGGCAATCCATTGATCGCCAGCCGAACTGCGAAGATGCCCCTCTTTGACGTGAGTGATGGTTGTACCGAAATGACATTCGGCTCGTCCGCTGGCTTGCAACCACGCTGCGATCCGCGCCGATGCGGTTCGCGGATCGACACGCAGTTCGGTGGGACTGTACATCCCGCCCAATAATCCATCGCCATTAACGATCGCTGCTCGCTTGAGCACCTCGGCGGGTTTTAACATCTCGACTTGGTGCGTTCCCAGTTCCGTGAATTCTTCGAGCACCGCCAATTCATCGTGATGTTTGGCCACATGGATCGAACCACATTGTTCGAGCTCGAGCACCCCTTGCTGCTGAAGTTCGATCCACAGCTCACGCGAACGAAGCGCCAATGCGTACAACTCGCCTGCGGGTTGTCCGATCGGCCATATCATGCCGAAATTGCGAACCGAAGCGGCCTGGGCCACATGCGATCGTTCAAACAGAGCCACGCTCAATCCGCGACGCGATGCCGCGATTGCATGGGCTAACCCAACGATCCCGGCACCAATCACGGCAACATCAAAATGTTTTGTCATTAAATCTTCCTGCTAAACAGCGTGGACTAAACCGAGGTGGCATCCGTCAACACGCGGCGAAAATATTGGTAAGCGATCGCCAATGCGACCATCGACGCGGCGGCAACAATCGTTAGCGTCGCAGTGAAAAAGGACAGCGCCGCACCCGACCGCTGCATCGATTCTTGGAGCGTCGTTTGCAAAATCATCACGACCGCATAACCGAGATAGCCCATCGCATCGGCAAAGTACATCAGGAAACCCAGATTGCTCGGCAATTTCGATGCCGCGATCAACCGCTCAAACACGGTGGTGTGAAAGGCGACGTAGGGGACATACAGCCCCACGCCACATGCGACCATGAAGACGAAGGGCGAGAAAAAACCGCCGCCTTGTCCTAAGACCGAGGCAACGACGAATGCGAACGCGATCCCCATCCCGGCAAGCGTCATGCGAATCGCCACCAAGTTGTTGCGAAAGCAAATTGCCAAAGCGTTCAGCGCGGTGACAAAGAGAGCGACCGCAATTTCGGACGTGGCAAAAACCGACGGTGTCTCGTTGACTCCCATGTCTCGCCAAATCTCTACCGCAAAGTCATCTCGGATGGTACGGACAATCGTCAAGACGACGTAAACAAAAACCAAGCACGCCAACCCGGGCCAGTATTTGACCAGGAAACCACGTCGGTCGGCTCGATTCATCGATTTTCGCTGTCGCCGCAACCGACAATCTTCGTCGTTGGGCGGCGGCGTTTTCTGAAGTGCCCATACCGCAACCAACAGCGGTGGAAAGAAGATCAATCCAACCATCATCGGCATTTGAAACTCGCTGATCCCCCAATCCTGTATCAACCAACGGCCCACCGATTTCACGACGCCGGATGCGATAATAAAACTGGCGCACAACGCCGCGGATAGAGCTTCGGTTTGTTTGCGGCCTTCCAAATAACCCAGTACTAAACCAAACACCATCCCCAGCGGTAATCCGTTTAGAAACAGGAAGAAAGGTTTGGTCCACATAGGCAGGAATGCGAACCCGACGAGCGACAGTTCGGCGAACGTGATCAGCCCGATGATGGTGATCGTGCGATATTCGCTTCTCATTTCCGAGACGACTTTGATGCCGATAAACTTCGACAACATGTATCCCAACAACTGTGACACCACCAGTGTGGTTTTCAGTCCGAGTCCAAACACCGTTTGATCTTCAAACGTCCCAGCAGTAAACGGTTTGCGAAACGCGTACATGCAAAAATAGACGCTAAAGGCAGCGCATGCAGCCACGATTAACCGAACGCGTGGGCTGGAATCGGCCCACGGGTGGACCTTGCTTTCTGGTTCGGAAAAGGCTTCAGAAACCGAGGTCGTTTGCTTCATCACATGCCGCTGCGTCTAGACGAACCGACCGTGACGCCTCGGAGCGAGTGCATCGAAATAGAAGCGGCCAGGAACAGGCCACGTTTGTCGCACTCTCACATTAATAGAGCGGTGCCAATGCGATGAAGTTTCAGTGAAAACCGAGCGCGGTCCGGCAATAACTTCGTCGCTAGAATTTTGCGCAAGTCATTTGAGAGGAAGTCGCAGAGACTTTCGGCCACCCGAGTAAAACCGAAACTCTCTGCGAGTTTCGCTACGAAAAGTTGCTTCACAGCGTTGGCACAAGCGGCTAACGGGATTTCACCCAATGAATCCTGCCTCGCTGTTTCAAGCAGACGGGCATTGGGACAACATTACAACTTGCCGACGTAGGCGTCTCGTAGAATTTGCACGGTGTGGCGGACTTGGACGTTTGAACCTGCCGCAGCGAGATGCGTTTGCAGTTGAGTCATGCAGCCGATATTGCCGGTGGCTACCAAGTCCGGATCGGTGCTCAGCAGGTGTCGAACCTTGTCGTCGCCAAGCGATTTGGCAATCTCGGGTTGGTCGACGTTGTAGGTGCCAGCCGATCCGCAACACAAATGAGATTCGGGAATCTCGAGCAATTCGACAGCGGGAATTTGACTCAGTAGATCGCGTGGCTGGACGCGAACCGATTGAGCGTTGGCCAAGTGGCATGCATCGTGATACGCAATTCGCAGCGGCTCACTTCGCTGCGGGATCGCGGCCAATTCGCCGAGTTCCGCAAGCACCACCGAGACGTCCTTTACCTTGCCGACAAAATCGCTTGCCTCGGATTCGTACGGCGTTCCTTTTAAGATCATCGCGTATTCGTGCATCCCCGAACCACAACCCGCTGCATTGGTGACGATCGCATCGACATCCGCCGGAAAGGCTTTTAAATTGGCGATCGCAAACCGCTTTGCCTGGTTCCAATTTCCGACATGCCAGCTGAGTGCACCACAACAGCTTTGGCTCGGCGGCACGACGACTTCGATGCCATTGCGTGTCAGCACATCAATGGTTGCGGAATTGATGTCGGGAGCAAGGACCGACTGAGCACAACCGGACAACAGGGCAACGCGTCCCCGACGTTGACCGACTGCGGGATTGGTCGCCGCCCACGATTGTCGCGGCGGCAATCGATCGGGCAGCAGATTCAACATCGCACCGATCGAACGCGGCAGAAACGGCGCGAGCGGTCGAGCAAAACGGCCTAGCTTCGCTGCCATTCGAAACCGTCCTGGGTACGGCAGCGTTGAACTTGTCATCACGCGTGTGATCCGGTCGATCAGCGTTCGCTTCCGCAGCGGTTCCATCGTCGCCCGGTACGGGCTGATCAAATCACGATAGGGAACTCCCGACGGGCATGCAGGTTCGCATGCCAAACAACCGAGGCAACGATCGATGTGCAGCGACGCATCATCGACCGATAACTCGCCTTCGAGCACCTCTTTCATCAACACAATTCGCCCACGTGGCGAATCAGGCTCTTGCCCCAATTGATCATACGTCGGACATGCCGCCAGACAGAAACCGCAATGCACACAAGTGCTCACCGCCGAGGCCATCTCGTCCCCTAACGGACCGAGTTTCGTGTTCGGAATTTTGTGTTGCATACGTTTGGTTCAGCGATGGACCATGGATCGTTAGTAACAATCCACGATGCCCCGAGAAAGTGGATTAGTTGGAAATGGAGTGGCGTGATTGCGATCCAAAACGACGTTTCAATCGTCCATCGGGATCAAATGCTTGCTGGACTGCGACTTCGATATCCGCAGTGGATTGTCGGTTCAAGTACACATGGTCTGAATTGCCTCGAACACATAGCCCGCGATGTCCCAGTTGCGTCAACACCGATTCGAGCGCGACCAGCGAATCCGCGTCTTTCATCGCAGCCCAAACGACCGATCCACAGCCGCTGACGTGTAGCGTTCCGGGAACCGCCGCAGCGATTGCCTGACAGAGTTCCGGAAATTGGCGGGGCGTCGTAGGAATTTTTACGACATGCGTGGCCTCAGCGGACCAGTCGAGTTCGGTGATCGAGCTCCAAAACGTGTTGGCGGTATCCGCATCCAGCTGTTCCAATTCTGGAAACTGTGTCTGCATTTCGGAGGCGATTGCACTGCTGGCCTCCCGAGGGCCGCGTTGCCGAAAATAAATTGTGGAAGTGGCGTGATGATAATCAATGGCGTCCAGTTCCCAGCGACTGACCGCCGCGCTGGCCATCTTCTGCAATGCCACCTCGGCCGATTCACATGGCAAACGAAGCGTTGCTGAATCGACAGGCTTTGGAAACACCTTAAAGGTCACTTCGATCATCCCGCCATACTGGCCGCAGCTTCCCACCAAGAATTTAGGGATATCAAAACCGGCGGCATTTTTCACAACTTTTCCGCCAACGTTGACAATCGTGCCGTCGCCCAAGATCAGCTTCGCGCCGAGAAAGAAATCGCGAATGGATCCGTAACGAAATCGCCCCGGTCCCGACAATCCGGCCGCGATCGTGCCCCCGAGCGTCGCTCCGGCACGAACCAGCATCGGATCAAATGGCAGGTACTGGCCTCGTTCGCTGAGCACCGCTTGAACGTCGGCGACTTTCGTTCCCGCATAGGCAGTGAACGTAAATTCGGACGGTTCGTACTGGACCACTCCCGATAGCCCATGCACGCTGATGGTGTTGCACGATGTGCCAGAAGAAGAAAGCGGGCCAGCAGAAGAAAGCGGTGGTTTCGTTTGGTTGCCAACGATCACCGCATGCTCCGATGCAAGCAATGCCTCGCGAACTTCGTCAATCGTCGTGGGTTGCAAGGTCGCATTACTATTCACGCGAGATCACTCCTTGCTTTTCCAGGGGATGCAATCCAGACATCGAAAGCGACGGTGCGTCGGCACCGGGGAACATCTTTCCTCGGTTCGCAATCTGCAGCGGATCAAATGCGCGACGAATCC
>NZ_ANOG01000337.1 GCF_000346295.1 Rhodopirellula maiorica SM1
AACCTATATCAAACGGTGGGTCGGTGCGGTTTTGCGGATGACAGGCTGGAAGCCTATCCTACTGTTGCTACCGGTGATCGTTGGCTGTGGGGGTGATGACACTACATCCAAAACGTCGCTGTTTGAACATGATCATGCGGTTGCAGATCATTGGCCCAGCGATCTTGCCGATGTGGCCGCCAAGTTGCGAGAGCGTCTTAACAACGAAAACGTAGACGAGCATACCACGCACGAGATCGAAGATTTGGTCAGTTGGACGGCCGAAATCGCCGCCGACACAAACCTGTGCGAAAGCGATTGGTTGCCCCTTTACCACGCCAGTGAGTCGTTAATGGCGAACCTGCGAGCAGCGAAAGGCAAACTGACCGACGAGAATCGAGAACAGCTTCGCTCGCTTTGCAACGCGATTGATGAAGCGGCGACAAAAATTCCCGAGCAGTATCCCAACCTAGTCAAAGGCGAATGATGAATCAGTCAATTTCGATGATGCTGTGCGGCGGGCTGATCCGTGTTATGCAGGGGTTCGCTCAGGCAGCACCGACGTTGTTGGTCGGGCTGTTGATCGCATCGATCCTGCGTTACTACTTGGGGCACCAGGGAACGAGACGATTGTTCGGAGGCGATACGTTGCGATCACTGCCGCAGTCATGGTTGGTCGGGATGTTGTTGCCCGTTTGCTCAATCGGGGTGCTGCCCATCTTGTTTGAGATGCGACGTGCGAAAGTGAAGCCCGGGGCGATGTCGGCATTTGCGTTATCCGCTCCGCTTTTTAATCCACTATCGCTGCTTTACGGTCTGACGCTCAGCCGACCGCTGGTGATTATTCTGTTTGCGCTCGGGTCGCTGATTGTGGTAACGGCATTGGGGTTGTTTTGGGATGCGTTGTCCCATCGTGTTCCCGGCGGCGAGGAGAACCAAGACAGTAATGAGGGGTTGGAATCGAGCAAGACGACTGACCACCTGATTGGCCTTCGCCGCGTCTTCGCTACGTTCGTACACTTTTCACGTCAAACCACGGGCATGTCGGTACTGGTGGCGTTTGTCGCCATCTCGGGACTGGCTCTGCTGGCCGCCGTGTTGCCATACGGATCGATGCAACATTCGGTCGAACGCGACGATTGGTGGGCGCCGCTGAAGATGTTGTTTGTCGCGGTGCCGGTTTACGCGACACCGATGTTGGCGATGAGCCAAATGGGAATGATGTTTCAACATGCAAACTCGCCCGGTGCGTCGTTCACGCTGTTGATCCTTGGGGCTGGCATGAACTTCGCCACGCCACTTTGGTTCGCGCGGCACTATGGATGGAAAGCCGCGTCGCTATGGATGGCATCGCTTTCGTTGATCGTGTTGAGCGTGTCCTACGCGATCAACAAGCCGCTGGTTCCGCCCGGGGTCGAGCCCGCAGGGCATACACATGCGTTTGACATCTATGCCAATCCGCTTTCGACATCTCACCCGATCAGCCTCAGCACCATTGGCGATTTGGTCGCCAAAGAAATTGACATCAGCATCTATGCGTCGCTGATCGCTTTGGCAATTGTCGCCGCTTTCGGTGTTCTGTTTCGTGTAATGAAAATCGACGAAGCGTCATTGATTGCCAGTGCGAAAACAAATTCGTTCGCTTCTTCGATGCAGACACCGGATGCTCCGGTTCGGCGAGGCTTTGACATCATCGTGCCACCCGGTGTGATCGGAGCGACGATACTGGGTGGTTTGGTCGCACTCAGTGTCGTGGCCTGTTTTGCCTACTATCCATCGCCCGGCGAGTGCTTGGATGAAATCGGCATGGCCCGTGCCGAGTGTTTGACGGCGGCCAACAGCGGCCAAGTCGACCACGCATTGTTTTGGTTACCCGTTTGGGAAGATTGGAGCCGGCGAATGGAGGTCGGCACGTTCCTGAGAACCGGTCAAGTACGTCACTATCAACGCATGCAGGGCTATTTGATTCGCAAAAAATTGGAATTGCTCGAGCATGAACTGGAGCATGATCCGTTTGAACCGGATGAGACGAAACGGGTTGTGAGGGATATTTTGGCGACCAATTCACGCTGGGTTCGATCTTTTCGGCCCACCGACTAACTATCGCGATTTTCCGGGGTTACAATGTCCGGTGGTCGGACCGGACTGATACCCTTTTTGCTGCGGATCATCCGATTCATGTTGAAAGATAGAAAATACCAACCGAGTGGTTTTACGCTGCTCGAATTGTTGGTGGTGATTGCGATCATCGGCGTTCTAATCGCGGTTTTGTTGCCGGCTGTCCAGTCGGCTCGCGAGGCCGCACGCAGTACCGATTGTAAGAATCGCATTCGTCAGCTTGCTTTGGCGACTCATTTGCACCACGACGCGCTCGGGTATTTCCCTCCGGCGCGTTACGAATCGCGTCCTGATGCCGATCCTGCGGATCAGTGTGGCCAGGAAACGCCGACTTGGCTGGCACGCGTGATGCCCTACATCGAACAGTCCGCACTCGGTGAGCAGTGGTCTTTTTCGACGCCATGGCATCAACACCCCGAGAACGTTCGCACCGTCGTGCCCGATATTTTCCTCTGTCCCTCTCGTCGATCCGGGACACGGCCCATCGGCACGCGGAACCTGCGAACCACAGTGACCGGTGGCGGAGGCCGCTTGCCATGCGGTTGTCTGATCCCGCCGCGTCCGATCGACATGACGCTCGACGTCGAAGGAGCACTCAGTGACTATGCCGGCAACCATGGTGACTTGACGCCCGGTGCAACCGGTGCGCCCACCGATTTTTATTTCGGTGGTAACGGAACCGGGGTGATCATCAGCGTGCGTCCTGATTGCAAAGCCGGCAAGGCAGTCGCTCCGTCGGATCGTATTCGCATGGCTTCGGTTGCCGATGGAACCTCGACGACGTTTTTGTTCGGGGAAAAATTTGTACCATTCAATGGGCTCGCTCAATTTCCCGAAGACTCGCCGGCCTACGACGGCGATCATTTGCCGGCTTCAGCCCGCTTGGCGGGACCCGGATTGCGACTGGCCAGCGGACCGAGCGATGTCTTAGCCGACATGTTTTCGTTTGGCAGCTGGCATCCTGCCGGCGTTCACTTTGCACTCGTTGATGGCAGCGTTCGACGGTTCTCGCCCGAGACCGATACGAAGCTACTCGGTTCGCTGGCGAATCGGCGTGACGCGCGAGTGGTGGAGTTTGCCCATTGAACCGCTCTCTCTCACGTATCGCTACATTGATATGCGCCGCCCTACTTGCCCTCCTATCAACCGGTTGCAGCAAACCGAGCGGTTCTCATGATGGGATCGTGCGGTTCTCGGATAACAGCCCCGTGCAATCCGGAAGTGTCGAGTTTCGGTCACTCGCCGACGGTTCACGGTACGCAAGTCGAATTGCAGGCGACGGAAGTTTCACGTTGACCAATCTAGACGGCGACGTCGGCTGTCCACCGGGGGACTATGAAGTCGTCGTCGTGCAAATCGTGCTTACCGAAGATCTGGCCGCCGAAACGCACCAGCATGGCCGAACGGTACCACGCCGCTACGCCGACTACTACACCAGCGGACTGCGAGCGACGAATCCCGAGGACTCTGACACACTTTTGACGATCACGCTGGACCCCAGCGACGAGTGAGGTCCAGCGAGAGTGCCGAACTTACTGGTTCGATATAGCGGTGCGGCGCGGGGCCCGCCCGGTCGCAGTGAGTGAACCAACACTAAGGTAGGCAGGAATCATTGAGTGAAATCCCGATGCCCGTTTGGCCGCTTGCAGGCTGTTGATTTGGTCGAAATGCAAATCGCATTGGTGAGCCGAGGGCCGTAAGGCACCGGGTAATGCGCGGAACCCGGCCGCTGACGCGCGTGCGGCTTACTAAATCAACAAGCCGCTAGCCCCGGTTGATTGTCGGAACCTTGGCTAGCGGCCTGTTGATTTTGTGAAGTCTCCTATGGCGATTGGTGGCTGATGGATCCTCGGCCGTCACTGATGTATTCGACGGACTAGGAAGTCCATCGTACGAGTAAATCAACAGCCGCGGCTAGCGACCAATCGACGAAACGACTTCCGCCTATCCGCATTAGCAAGTACCGAGAGGGACGTCAGGATGCAGCCCACGGCGTGAGCCGTGGGTGTGCTGTAGCAAAAGTCGCAGAGGCTTTCGGCCACGCTAGTAAAACCGAAACTCTCTGCGAGTTTCGCTACGAATAAATGCTTCACAGCGTTCGCCAAAGCGGCTAATAGTCGGAAGGTCTTCTTCCTATCTGCTAAGCAGGCTGACAAGTTCGCTTACGCGGCCGATTCGTTCGGAAGGTGCGGTACATAAGGTTGCCTCCATGACGCGGCGGAACTGCGGCGGACAGTCAGCGAACCGCGACGCGTCGGGCG
>NZ_ANOG01000338.1 GCF_000346295.1 Rhodopirellula maiorica SM1
CCTGATTCGATCGGCCATCACGCTGAATGGATCAAGGCATGCAAGGACGGTTCGGCGACGCTCTGCAACTTTGATTACTCGGGCGCCTTGACCGAATCGGTTCTGTTGGGCAATGTTGCCTATCGCACCGGCAAGCAGCTCGATTGGGACGCGGCCGCACTGAAGGCCACCAATTGCCCCGAGGCGGACCAGTACATCAAGAAAGAGTATCGCAAGGGCTGGGAAGTCGCCTAGTTCGACTGCGAATCTACTCGCCAACTCGTTCCAGGGCTCTGCCCTGGACGCACTGCCTCGCAGACTCACCCCCCGGCCATTTGCCTAGAGTCGTCCACGGATCCGAATAAACACCGTGCCGTTGGCCCAATGCCATCTACTTTGGCACTCAACGGGTGGCGTAGCGGTGCGGCACGGGGCCCGCCCGGTCTAAACCGAACGTTTTACTCGCCTCAACCGGACGGGCCCCGCGCCCAATGCCATCTACTTTCGTAGTGGGACTCGCCAGAGTTCCTGGTGTTTCAACAGCAAAGATGGGAATTCTGGCGAATCCCACTACTTGAGCCCCCCAATGATTACCAAAGTAGATGGCATTGAGCGTTGCCCCTCTATACAAAAGCGCATCTCCAAAATGCGTAAACGAGGGATTCCCGACGTTTTGACATTCTGCTTTGAGCTCGCAGTATCTGGCTGCATTTCCGCCAACTTTTCAAAAGCACTTTGCAGTCGAGCGAGGGTAGGCATTACAATAAGGGGTGTCATGCGTCCGTCCCTCTTCGGTCAACGTTGTTAATCTTGCTGTTGGCGATGGGGACATGGCGGTGGTGTGACAAAGATCATTCCTTCCCCCGATTTCCCTCCTCCCCACCTTCTGGGCCCTATGTTAAATCTGACCTCGCGTGGTATCGCTCATACCTGTGACGGCCTATCGCGTCGCGATTTTCTGCAGGTGGGCACACTGGGAGCGATCGGGTTGAGTTTGCCCGAGCTGTTGGCCGCAGAGGAATTGGGGGCAGTCGACCCGAGCAAGGACAAACGCAGCTGCATCATGATTTTTAATCTTGGTGCGCCCAGCCAACTTGACACCTTTGACATGAAACCCGACGCACCATCGGAGGTGCGAGGTCCGTTCAAACCAATTTCGACCAGAGGTGACTTTCAACTCTCCGAGATTCTGCCTAAGCACGCCGAGGTGGCGGACAAATTCTCGATCGTGCGGTCGTGTTATCACACCTCGGCCGCGGTGCACGACGCAGGGTGGCAGATGATGCAAACGGGGCGTCAATTCAGTGGCGGCGTGAACTACCCTCACGCCGGAGCGGTGGTCCAGTACATGCAAGGCCGTCGCAGCGACTTGCCGGCGCACGTGGTGCTGCCTGAAACGATGGGCCGGGGTGGCGGCAATTTGCCCAACGGACAAGCTGGCGGATTTTTGGGCAAATCGTTTGATCCGTTTGCATTGATGGCTGACCCCAGTCAAGCGAACTTCAAAGTTCCCGATTTACTTCCTCCATCGACGCTCGGCGACGTGCGAATCGATCGACGCCGCAGAATGCGAGATGCGATCGAGGGAAGGTTAAAGCAGCTCGAAGCGTCCGAGTCGGCCAAGATGATGGACAAAAACTTCGAGTCAGCCTATCGGTTAATGAGCAGCCCGCAGGCACGTGAGGCATTTGATTTGACACAAGAAACAACGGCGGTTCGTGAACGCTATGGCATGAATCGATTTGGACAATGTTGCTTGTTGTCGCGGCGGTTGATCGAAGCCGGTGTGCGTTTTGTCACCATCAATACCTTTCTGACCGTATTCAACGAAGTCACTTGGGACATTCACGGCAGCAAGCCGTTTACGACGATCGAGGGGATGAAGAACATCGTCGCCCCAATGTACGACCAAGCCTACTCTGCATTGATCGCCGATTTGGCCCAGCGTGGCATGCTGGACGACACCATGGTCTGCGGGTTGGCAGAATTCGGCCGAACACCGAAAGTGAATCCTGCGGGCGGACGCGACCATTGGCCCCAATGTTTTTCGTGCACGTTTGCTGGCGGCGGTGTGAAGGGCGGACGTGCGATCGGGGCGAGTGACCCGATGGGAGCGGTGCCTGCGGATCGGCCGGCCAACCCCGGCGAAGTGATCGCAACGATTTTCAAAAGCTTGGGACTTGAGCTGCACGCCGAGCTGCCAGGACCTGCCGGACGCCCATTCCCGCTGGTCGATTTCGGCGTCCGCGAGATCAAAGAACTGTTTGCTTAAATGCGATCGTAGCCTTGCCCAACGCACTCTGAATTCATCGAATCGGGAAATCCGTTATCTCGATGGAGAAACGAACAGCAAAAATGATGATATCGAATCGATTGCCTCTGCTGCTACTCGCCGCCTCGGTCTTGTTGAACTCCGCTGCTGCGGATGAAATCGTGGTGTTGCCCAAAACGTTTTCGCTCTCCGGTAGCGAAGGACGTCAACAATTGATGGTCGTTCACGTTTCGGACTCGGAAAACGTGCCCGCGGCGATCGCGGATGATGAGGTGCAGTGGACGTCCGCTAATCCCCAAGTGGTGGCGATCGACAATGGCGTGGCGATCGCGGTGGGCAATGGTTCGACGACAATTACCGCACGTATTGGCGATACCGTCTCGACCGCACGAGTCACGGTCGATGGGATTGGCGAAGCTTATCACTGGAGCTTTCGCAACGATGTCCAATCGGTATTGTCCCGGTTGGGCTGTAACACCGGTGCGTGTCATGGCGCGTTGGCGGGCAAGGGAGGATTCCGACTTTCGCTTCGCGGTTATGACAGCGACTCTGATTTCGTCAGCATCACGCGCGAGGCCAAAGGGCGACGTGTCGAGTTGTCAGATCCAGGACGCAGTTTGTTGATCGCGAAACCGAGCGGAGCGTTGCCACACAAGGGAGGACTCCGCCTGGATACCGAGTCACGTGATTATCGTGTGCTGTCGTCATGGATCGCCTCAGGAGCGGCCGGGCCGAGCGAGGACGATCCGCGACTCGAAAAAATCTCGGTGACACCGGCGGCTAGCATGCTACGCCCCGGCGATCAAACGCGAGTGCTTGTCAATGCGCACTACGACGATGGTCGCGTTGTCGACGTAACGCATTGGGCCGTCTTCTCAGCGACCGATGAAGCGATTGTGACGGTGGATGAAGACGGCCTCGTCGAGGTCGTCGGCTGTGGCGAAGGTGCGGTCTTGGTTTGGTTTGGCAGCAAAGTCGCGCTGGCGAGAATGACGGTTCCCTATCCTCACGAAATTGCCGACGAGGTGTACGTCACGGCGTCACGCCGAAATTTCATTGATGATCTGAACCTTGCCCAACTCAAAACGCTGAACCTTCGTCCGTCGCCGCGATGTGACGACGAAACGTTTCTTCGCCGTGCAACACTCGATACGATCGGCCGCTTGCCGAGTCTTAGCGAACGCGAAATCTACATGGCGGAACCCGCCATCGAGCGACGGGATCGCTTGATCGAAAAATTGCTGGCCAGTGATGATTTTGTGGATTATTGGACCTACCGTTGGTGTGACATCTTGTTGGTCAACGGCACACGGTTGCGGCCGGTTGCGGTCAAAACGTATTACCAGTGGATCCGTGAACAGGTTCAACAAAACAAACCGTGGGATCAGATGGTTCGCGAGATATTGACCGCCTCGGGATTGAGTAACGAGAACGGCGCAACCAACTTTTATGCGTTACATCAAACGCCCGAAGAGATGACCGAAAACGCATGCCAAGCATTTTTGGGGTTATCGATTGGCTGCGCAAAATGCCACAACCATCCGCTAGAGAAATGGAGTAACGACCAGTATTACGCGATGGCGAATCTGTTTGCTCGCGTGCGTGCCAAAGGTTGGGGCGGTGACAGCCGCAATGGCGACGGGATTCGTACGTTGTACGTTGCAACCGCAGGTGATCTGATCCAGCCCAATCGTGGCAAACCGCAACCGCCTGCTCCATTGGATGCACCGCCCTTGAAATTTGATGATCCATCGGATCGTCGTGACGTTCTTGCCGATTGGATGACCGATCCCTCGAACCCCTACTTCGCGCGGGCGATTACCAATCGCGTATGGGCAAACTTTTTCGGTCGTGGGTTGGTCGAACAGGTAGACGATCTGCGGCTTAGCAATCCATCGAGTAACGAACCGTTGTTGGCCGCCGCGGCTCAATACACGGTCGATGCCGAATTTGACTTAAAGAAACTGATGCGAGTGATCTTGCAAAGTGAAACGTATCAACGCAGCAGTATCCCGTTGCCGGAAAACCAGCTCGAGCAAAAATACTTGAGTCGCTATTACCCCCGTCGCTTGATGGCCGAAGTGATGTTGGACTCGATCGACCAGACGTTGCAAACGGCATCAAAGTTCGACCAAGTGGCTTTTCCCGGTGCTGACAAGCAAAAGACGGATTATTATCCGCCGGGTACCAAGGCGATCGAGCTCTATGATGCGGCAGTCGCATCGTATTTTCTCGATACGTTTGGCCGTAATCCTCGCGAGATCACTTGCGAATGCGAACGCAGTGCCGAACAGAGCATGGTTCAGGTGTTGCATCTGTCCAACGGTGAAACGCTGAACCCAAAACTCGAAGACGCCAATAATCGTATCGCCAACATGATCGCCGCTGGAAAGTCGCCGTCCGAGATGATTGACACGTTGTTCTTCGCGGCGCTTTCACGGTCTCCGTCACACGACGAGCAAGAGCGTTTGCTGGGTGTTATCGACGAATACGGCGACGAGCTCAGCACGGCGATGCAGGATGTTGCCTGGAGCGTGCTGACCAGCACCGAATTCACGTTCAACCATTGACGCCAGCCGGATTCTACGCCCCACCCGAAAATCTTCTTGCTCTCAAATCAATATGATGCGTTTCCTGTTTTGCTTTTTACTGTCGATCTCAACAAGCGTCACGGTGATAGCCGCCGACGCCGTCAATTTCGCGTCGCATGTGTCACCGATATTAAACAAGTACTGTGTCGGTTGTCACAATGCGGACGACAGCGAAGGTGGTTTGCGATTAGATGATCATGCTGCCCTGATGGCCGGTGGTGAGACTGGTTTGGCGGTAACCGCGGGGGCCGCGGGAAGCAGCCGGATGTTATTGATGATCACAGGGAAACTCGATCCCGCGATGCCGCCCGATGATGAACCCGGACCGAATGTGGATGACATCGAGAGGATAGCCGCTTGGATCGATCAAGGTGCAGTCGGGCCCGATGGCGACATGCCCATCAAAACGACGCTACGGACACCACGAATTGAACCCGATCAAAACACCGCACGTCCTATCACTTCGATCGCCGTTGCTGCGGACGGCGGTTTGCATGCGATTGCTCGCTTTGCGTCGGTACAGATCACGCGTACCGACGGTACGACGGTCTCGCAGATCGATGGGTTGCCCGGCAAGGTCAATTCGCTGCAGTTCAGTCGCGATGCAAAACACATTTTGGTTGCATCGGGAGTAACCGGAGCCTATGGTCGCGCCGCGCTCTATCGGGTTGACGATGGCAGTTTGGAATCCGAGCTGCTCGGCCATCGCGACGTATTGTATTCGGCAGTCTTTTCGCCGGATGGAAAGTGGGTCGCTACGGCGGGTTATGACCGTGTCATCAAGTTGTGGAACCGCGATACCGCAGCGGTAACGCATGAATTGAGCGGGCACAACGGAGCCATTTACGACTTGGCGTTTTCGCACGATTCTAAGGTCTTGGTCAGCGCGAGTGCCGATGCCACCATCAAAGTTTGGAATGTGGAAAGGGGGACGCGGCTCGATACGCTCAGCCAAGGCGAAGGTGAGATGTTGGCGGTCGACTTTACCGTTGATGGCAAATACATCGTCGCTTGCGGTGCTGACAATCGTCTGCGTGTTTGGCGACTCGCCAGCATCGATGCGGCTAAGATCAACCCGCTCGTCGTGACTCGTTTTGTTGACGAATCTCCCTTGGTCGGTTTCGCCTTCACCGCTGGCGGTAAAGACGTCGCGGTACTAAGCCAATCAGGAAACGTAAAACTTCTGGACACACGCTCGTGGAAACAAGTTGCCTCGCTTGACCCGCTGCCCGATACCGGGACCGACATCGCCTATCACGCCGCAACCCACTCGATGTTGATTCCGATGATGAATGGCGAAATCGTCAGCCGGGCGTTGCCCAGGCGTAATAAGAAAAATCAAAGTGCTTCGGAAACGCTGCAGCCGATCTACATGGATCTTGATGCATTGGCGGTACGGAATGAATCCGATGGCAAAACGCTGCCACGCGGCGCCGAGGTCAGCGGCGTGATCTCGGCGGCAGGCGAGGTCGACGTCTATAGCTGGCATGCTAATGCGGGCGAAGTGTGGGCGATCGATGTGGATAAGCTTGGCAACAGTCCGATCGATCCGATTGTCTCGATCTTGGATGTGGACGACCAACCGGTGTTGCGAACTCGACTCCATGCGGTTCGCGAATCGTATTTCACGTTTCGCGGTAAAGACAGTAAACAGTCCAATGATTTTCGGGTCTTTAATTGGCAAGACATGAATTTGGGAGACTACTTTTATTCCTCCGGCGAAGTCTCACGACTATGGAAGCATCCACGCGGTCCCGACTCTGGGTTTGATACGTATCCGGGCGAAGGCCAACGTTGGACTTACTTTGGGACAAGCGGCACGACGCACGCGTTGGGGGAACCAGGCTATGTGGTACGCCCGCTTGACGCCCATCAGACGCCAATTGCCAACGGATTGCCGGTGTTTGATGTTTATTATGAAAACGACGATGATCCGATGCGAATCGCAGGCAATGCCAGTCGGTTGTTGTTTACGGCGCCACAGGATGGAACCTTCAAAGTGCGAGTCACTGACACACGAGGCGAGGGGGGCGAAGCGTTTCAGTACCGGCTAGCGGTTCGTGCTGCGACACCAAGCTTTCGTCCTTCGATCACCCAATTGAAAGGGCCGATTTTCAAAGGCACCGGTCGTGAATTTATTGTTCGTGTCGATCGCATCGACGGCTTTGATGGGCCAGTGACGTTTACACTCACTGGATTGCCAAAGTCCATCGTCTCAAACTCACCGATCGTGCTTGAGGCGGGGCAGCGTTCGGCCGCCGGAACATTGTGGGTTCCCGAGACGATATCGGATGACGACGCGGCGGATTGGAGCGGCGAGGTGAACATCGACGTCGTTGCCACCGCAGACATTTTGGGACGTCACGTCGAACGCTCGGCAGGACAATTAAAGAAAATATCGCTCGCCGATGGGCCGAATGTGATTCCAAGTTTGCATCCCTTGGATCATGATGTGGCAGACGATAAAACTTGGGTCTTGCAAGTCCGCCGAGGCGATACCGTTTCCGCTCGTGTTCGCCTAAAACGGAAGTCAGGTTTTGAAAACGAGATTTCGTTTGGCAAAGAAGATGCGGGGCGAAACGCTACTCAAGGCGTTTACGTCGACAATATCGGGCTGAATGGTTTGCTGATCTTGGCGGGCAGCAACGAACGTGAGTTCTTTCTGACCGCCGATCCCACCTCGGTGCCTGGTCGTCGCTCGTTCTTCCTAAACGCTAATACAAACGGCGGCGTGACGAGTCACCCGATCATCGTCGAAGTTTTGCCGTAGAATAGCGGCCCCGTTTGTCTCACCCCGTTTCCCACCTTCCCAGTTCACTTTCCTCAATTTCTATGCACCTAGGTTTTTCTATGCTCTCTCCGTTTTCTCGATTGGCTTTTCTACTTGGTTTTGCGTTTGTCGCGACGATATCGGTCGCTCAAGAAAACAAGCCTAACGTTGTGATGATTTTGTCGGACGATCAAGCTTGGGGCGATTATTCATTTATGGGGCACGAAGCGATTCAGACGCCTCACTTGGATCAACTCGCTGCGGAAAGTTTGACGTTCACTCGCGGGTATGTTCCTACCAGTCTGTGTCGTCCCTCACTTTCAACGATCATCACAGGACTTTATCCGCATCAACATGGTGTCGTCGGCAACGACCCACCGTGGGCAGGCATGAAGGAAGGCAACAAACGTCCCAATCATACGCAACCCGAGTACGTCAAAAATCGTGAAGCTTACCTGCAGCACATCGACAACATGAAAACGCTGCCTGAATACTTGGCACCACTGGGGTATCGATCGCTGCAAACCGGCAAATGGTGGGAAGGTAACTACAAACGAGGCGGGTTCAGCGAAGGAATGACGCATGGTGATTTCACGAAGGATGGGCGTCACGGCGACAAGGGGCTGCAAATTGGGCGTACGGGTATGAAACCAATCGAATCGTTCCTGGATAGTTGCAAGGAAAACGATGACCCGTTCTTCGTTTGGTACGCTCCCTTTCTGCCTCACACACCTCACAATCCACCCCAGCGAATTTTGGACAAGTACACGTCCAAAACCGACTCGCTGCCGATGGCCAAGTACTGGGCGATGTGCGAATGGTTTGACGAAACATGCGGAGAATTGTTTGCATCGCTCGAGGATCGGGGACTCGCCGAAAACACAATCGTGATTTATGTGACCGACAACGGTTGGATCAACGATCGGACCGCCAGTCGCTATGCGCCTCGCAGCAAGCGAAGTCCAAACGAAGGGGGCACTCGCACTCCGATCATGATCAAGTGGCCCGGCCACGTCACACCCCAACTCGACAAGCAAACGTTGGCGTCGTCGATCGACCTCGTCCCCACCGTATTGGCGGCGGTTGGAGTTGAAACCGATCGTAATTTGCCGGGTATCAACTTGTTGAATAAGAGCAAACGCGAGTCACGCGATGCACTGTTTGGTGAAATCTTTGAGCACGACATCCAATCGATGGACGATCCCGCGGCAAGTCTGCGTTATCGATGGATGATTCAAGGCGATTGGAAGCTGATTCTGCCTTCGAGTCGCATGCAGGGCGAGAAGCCAGAGCTTTACAACTTGAAGCAAGACCCGCACGAGAACAACGATCTCGCTGCCGAGCATCCTCAGAAGGTCAAATCAATGACCGACGCGATCAACGCATGGTGGGACGCCCAGTAGAGCATGCCGATCACGCAATTTTAGAAGCCTTTGAATTGGTTTTGCGATTGCGGTTTTGCGATACCAGGCTGTTGATTTAGTCGTACGACGGACTTCCTAGTCCGTCGAATACACCCATGACGGACGTGGTAGTCCATCAGCCACCCCTTGCCATGGGAAACTTCTTTAAATCGACAGCCCGCTAGCCATGGTGCCGATGCTCAACCGGAGCTAGACGCCCAAACGGCAAGCAATAGGGCGTTGATGTCGTATCTTAATCATCAGCGTTCTGCGGTTAGACATAACGGCGCGCTCCGCTAGCTGAGCCGAACGCTCCATACCGTCTTGTCGAATCGTTAATCATCGATTGAACTTGAATTCTCTGCGAAACCCTACGCGATAGCTGAGGTTTAAAGGCCTAGCCGCTCGGGTCAAGCAGTGCCGTTCTACTCCTATCTCAAGCTCAATCATGAAACGAAAACTTCTCGCGTCTTTTGCAATCTTGGCGTTCACGACGACGCTATCGGCGGATGATTGGCTTCGTTTTCGCGGCCCCAGCGGTTCGGGCGTCAGCGTGGATACCGAGTCGCTGCCGACCCAGTGGTCTCCCAACGCCAACGTGGCATGGAAGGCAGAGATTCCGGGCGCAGGAGTTTCCAGCCCAATCGTCGTCGGCGATCGGGTCTTTGTGACATGTTATTCGGGCTATGGATTGAGCCGTGAAAATCCGGGTGAAATCAAGGACTTGGTGCGGCATCTGGTCTGCTATGACCTGAAAACGGGGTCCAAGCTATGGCAAAAAGACGTCGCCGCCACGCTGCCCGAGGACCCGTACACCGGAGTCGGCGTGCCCTCGCATGGCTACGCTTCACACACTCCCGTTTCCGACGGCAACACCGTGTTTGTGTTCTTCGGTAAAAGCGGCGTTCATGCTTATAGCCTTGATGGTGCTGAATTGTGGAGTGTGAATGTTGGCAAAGAGTCCGACCCGTGGGCGTGGGGATCGGCGTCCAGTCCGATCGTTTTCCAAGACACGGTGATTGTCACGGCGGCGGCCGAAAGCCAATCGATCATCGGGCTGGACAAATCGACAGGCAAAGAATTGTGGCGTCAAGAAGCATCGGGACTCGACGGCATGTGGGGAACCCCTGCCCTGGTGAAGCTTGACGATTCACGAACTGACCTTGTCATGAGCGTGGCGAAAGAGGTTTGGGGCCTCGATCCAAATAACGGGAAATTGCGTTGGTACAGTGCCGCAACCGGCGCCGATCAGGCTCAATCCAGCATCGTCACCGACGGAAACGTGGCGTTCGCGTTCACCGGCCGCGGTGGAGGCAGTGTCGCTGTAAAAGTTGGTGGAATGGGCGAGACGACCGAGGAAGCGATTCTTTGGAGCGGTAGTGATTCAGCACGATTTGCTTCACCTATTCAATATAAATCGCGGCTGTATTCGATCGCAAACGGCGTCGTTACCATCGTCGACGCTAAGTCAGGAGACAAGATTGACCAAGTGCGACTCGACGGCGCCGTCCGCGGGGCGGGGGATTCGGTTCGCTTGATTATCCATCGCCGGTAATCGCAGACGACACGATGTATTACCTCAACGGCTCGGGGCAAATGTTTGTCTTCGAGCTCGGTGACGAACTGAAACAAATCAGTGTCAACCGCGTGACTGCGGACGCGGAATCGTTTGGTGGAACGCCTGCGATCAGTGACGGACGGATGATTTTGCGCAGCGATAAGCACTTGTACTGCGTGATGGACGAAGGTGACACCGTCAATCCGTCAGACAACATGATTGCCAAAACAGAAGCGGCGGACGAACCACGCGGACGCGGCGGATTCGGAGGTGGACGTCCAGGCGGTGGTGAAGGTGGTCGTCCTGGAGGATTCCGTGGTGGAGGCGGCAGACCGGGCGGATTCGGCGGCGGCGACCGACGTGGCGGAGGAGGAGGTGGCCGCGGTCAACGCGAAGACACCCGCCCCGAACGTCCTCAACGCCCCGAAATGGACAACAAGTAGGCCGGATCGCAGCGATAGCGTAGATCCGGCGTCGGCGCCGGTAACGGACGTGAATTCACGTTCGGCTGCCGGATCGGCGTCGCTTTGGGCGACTTGATCCGGCTTACAAAATCGCTAACTATTTGGCGATTTGCTTTTCGAATCGCTCGAATAGATAGTGGCTGTCGTGAGGTCCCGAGGCGGCTTCGGGGTGGTATTGCACTCCGAAGGCAGCGTGCTCGCGATGCCGCACGCCAGCGACGGTGTCGTCGTTCAAATTGCGGTGGGTGACTTCCAAGCAATCGGGCAGCGATTTTTCATCCACCGCAAAACCGTGATTCTGCGTCGTGATCTCGACCTTGCCCGTTTGCATATCAAACACCGGTTGGTTCACGCCGCGATGCCCAAATTTCAATTTAAACGTTTGTGCCCCACAGGCCAGCGACAGCAGTTGATGGCCAAGGCAAATTCCGAACACAGGAACTTGGCCTAACAATTCGCGAATCGTATTGTGTGCATATTCGAGCGGTTCCGGGTCGCCGGGACCGTTGGACAGGAAAACACCATCGGGATTCTGCTTCATGATCTCGTCCGCAGACGTATCCCCAGGCACCACCGTCACTTGGTTTCCACGCGATGCGAAGTGACGGGGGATATTCCACTTCATCCCGAAGTCCATACAAACGACATGCGCCCCGCTGTCGGTTCGATCATGCTTGCCGACTTCGGTTTCGGTCCAATCATCTAGCTTTTGATCCCAGGACATCGCCTGTTTCGGCATCACTTCGCGAACTATGTCGCGCCCGATCAACCCCTGAGACGATTTAGCCTTGTTGATCAAGCTTTCATCGTTCAGGTCGCTGGTCGACAAAATGCCTCGCATCGCTCCGGTTGTGCGAATGCGGCGAACGAGTG
>NZ_ANOG01000339.1 GCF_000346295.1 Rhodopirellula maiorica SM1
ATGCATCATCGCGTTGTAGATGATATTGGATTGACGACGCAAAAAGATGTCCTCCTTCCCGCTCCAAGGTTGAGGACCACTGAGGATGGCATCGATCTGATCCCGCGCCTCGGTATTGGCGTCAAACTCTTCCATCATGACTTTGAAATGAGGCACGGTTTCGGTCATGTCGCGTGGCATCCAAGCTTCGATCGACGTGCTTCCCCAGCACGACAGGATGATGCCGACCGGAGTCTCCGCGGATGCTTTAAGAAAATGAGCAAAACCAAATGCCACCGCACTATCAGGATAACGATCGACCCACTCGCCTTCACAACGCTCCTGCTCGGTGAACGCCACGCTGCGTTTGACAGTGAAGCTGCGGATGTTCTTTGTCTGTGGAATTAGCGCTTTCACCTCGGGTACCGCATTGACACCAAACTGCATGTTGGATTGTCCCGAACAAATCCAGACTTCACCGACAAGAACGTCGGTGCATTGCTGAGTTTCGGTAGTTGAATCGAGACTCGACGTAACCATCATCCTGCGTGGTTCGAACGAAGCGGAAAGCGGATCAAGTTTGATCATCCATTTGCCATCCGCTTGGGCGGCGGTCGTTTTTTCCTGCCCCGCAAATCCCACCGTAATCGTGGCTCCAGGATCAGCGGTGCCCCAAACCGGCACGGCTACGTCGCGTTGCAACACCATATGATCGGTAAACAGGGAACCCAATCGGAGCTCGGCCAACGCGGTGCTGGGCACCAACACGGCCATCAGGACACCGAGTGCGAGAGACGTTTTCATCGTTTGACCTTGGTTGTGGATCACTTTTTGGTTCATGTCGCTCTATTTCCCGCTCTTCCATAGCTTGATCGTATCGATATCGTTTTCGGATTCGGTTCCCCCCGTGCTGCGTCCCCGCGTGACGTCCACTTTGAGTTGCGCTAGCAAACGCTCCGCCACTTCGGGATAAGTTTCGTACAGATTCGTTGTCTCGGCGGGATCGTTTTGCATGTCATACAGCTGAGCGACCGGACTGTCTTTGGCGGCTTGTTTTTCGGTCGGAGAACTCCAACCACCCGAGGCCTTTGCCAATAACAGTTTCCATTTTCCTTGGCGATAGCCGAAGTGTCCGCTGATCGAGTGATGGATCACGCCCCCGCGAGTCGAATCAATCGGGTTGCCGCTCAAGGCCGGCAGAAAGCTAACGCTGTCCTCGGCGCTGCCCGCGGGTAGTGATTTTCCCGTCAAATCCGAAAGCGTGGCGAAGAAATCGGTCAGGCAGATCGTTTGGTCACTGCTCGAGCCCGCAGCCACCTTGCCCGGCCACCGCACGATAAACGGAACGCGATGCCCGCCATCCCACAAATCGGCTTTGGAACCACGATACCCGGCGCTGACGAGATGTCCGGCTTTGGCAAGTTGAGGAATGCCAGCGGCTTTCGAACATCCATTGTCGCTGCTGAAGATCACGAGCGTATTATCGCTGAGACCGTTTCTCTGAAGTGCGGCCGTGATTTCTCCGACCCCCGCATCGGTCTGCATCACGAAGTCCGCGTAGGCGCCCAGACCGCTCCGGCCCTGCCACTCTGTTGTGGGAACAATCGGAGTATGCGGAGACCCAAACGGCACATACAGAAAGAACGGAGAATCAGCCGTGTCGTTCGCACGGTCGTCGATGTACTGGACCGCCTTGCGAGTCAGCCGCGGCAGCATGTTGATTTCATCATCGAGTTCGATGACTTCGTCATTTTCGATCACACATTTCATATCGCGAGCATGATGGAATCCATGAAAGTAATCGAAGCCCCGATGAATCGGACCATCGGGAATCTTGCTGCCGACGGGAGCCAGTCCCTTCTTTACCGTTTTCTTGTTCAGCACGGTGCCGGTATCAGGATCGACATACTGAAAATTCAGATGCCATTTGCCGATGATGCCGGTGTGGTAACCTTGTGACTTCAAAAAACTGGCCACGGTCGGACGATCTTCAGCGATCAAATTAGGCGAGAATCCTTGGACCACGCCGTTTTGCAGAGTCGTCCGCCAACTGTATCGCCCCGTCATCAATCCATATCGCGTCGGCGTACAGACCGATGATCCAGAATGGGCATCGGTAAAAATCATTCCTTCGGCAGCCAGTTTGTCGACCGACGGCGTCGCGATCTTTCCATGCTCAGGATTCAAACATTGCACATCGCCATATCCGAGATCATCGCAAAGGATGAACACAATGTTCGGTTTGGTAGGCGAAGTTGGTTTGGCTGCCGACGCATCCGTAAAGCTCCAAACCACCATCAGGCAGAGGAGCGTGGTCGTAATTGTTTTATACAAAGTTCTATCCTTGTAAGAGCCTCGCGGTCCGCTGGGCTGGACGATGTGAATCACTGGGTATTGGCCCCGACATAACGGCGTTCGACTTGTGCGGTATAAAAAAACAGAAGAAACGGTTCCTTATTTTGCTAACTCGGTGACAAGTTCCTGACATCGATTGCGATACCTTGCCAGCACCTCATCGTACTCGGGATTGGAGGCTAAGTTGACCTGTTCCTTCGGATCATTCGCGATATTGAACAGTTCTTCAAACACTGGCTGCTCTCCTTGAATCGACGCGTCGGGCAGATACTTCATCCGATCATTCTCTTTGGAGAAGTAACGAATGTACTTCCACTCGTTGCTGCGTACGGATTCCATTCGTGGATAGCCTTGGTCGGTAAACAGATTTTCACAAAAGACTTCTTTGCGCCATTGGATCGGCTTGCCTTCAATCAGCGGCATCATGCTCTGACCTTGGTAAGTGTCTGGCACAACCACGTCGCACAGTTCCAAAATCGTCGCTGGCAAATCCTGCCCCACCACCAACTCATCCACCGTCATGCCCCGCTGTTGTTCGGAGAAGGAGGGGGAATAAATGATCATCGGGATGCGAACGCACTCGTCATAGAGAAACGTCTTGCCACCAAGTCCATGCTCACCGAGCAATAATCCATGGTCGGAAGCGAAGACAATGATGGTGTTATCAGCGATTCCCATTTCGTCCAATTGCATTCGTAACTTACCGAGCATCATGTCGATAGCAGTGACAGCGCGGGCCATCTTGGTCTTCTTGCTCAACAGCGAGGCGGGATGGGACGTGCGGTAATATCCCATCAATTCATTCTGACGAAAAACCTGGTCTGGCAACGGGACTTTGATGTTGGGATAGCCATCAGGAAACACGAAATTGTCCTGCACATCGTTGTACAGCGTACGGTACATTTCCGGGTCTGTATCTTTTGCTCCCATGCCACCGATGCTGGACGCATGCGGAAGATTGAGATTCAGCGAGAGCGCAAACGGCTTGCTTTGATCTCGCCTATGCAGAAAATCCGAGACGGACTGGTGGGCATTGTCAAAGAAGTAGTCCTTGTCTTTTCCAGGTCGCATGAAAGCCTCGGTCGCCTCGTAGAGTCCTTCGATCTGGGAGCTGTGCCGAAGATTTTTGAACTCGTTCCACTTCATCAAATCAAAACCGAGGTGCCCGCCCTTCATGTAACAAAAATCCACGTTCTCCTTCATGTAGCGATTGCGTTCCTTCGCCGGACCGATGGTGGCGTGATGCTTGCCGATGTAGCCCGTGAAATACCCCGCGGCCTTCAATTGCATGATCCAGCTATTGTCAAACAGCTCGTGCGAGATATGGTTCTTGGAAACGTGGTAAAAACCTTGTCGGTTCTTTCGTTCCCATTGGCCGGTGAAGTAGTTGGCACGGCTGGGGCCACAGATCGGGCTGGTGATGAAGGCGTGACTGAAGAAAACTCCGTCCGCTGCCAACTGGTCAATGTTCGGTGTCTGAGTTACCGGATGCCCCGTCATGCTAAGCGAATCCAATCGTTGGTCATCCGTCTTGACAAAGATGACATTGGGCCGAGTTGACGAGACCGGCGCCAAGTCGTGTTCCGCGGCGTGCAGCGACCCCGCCAATAGCGCGAAGCTAACTACGGCGAAACTGACGAAGATTGGAAGTAATGGTTTGTGCATCGCTTGACGACGGTTCGTGTGGTTGATCAGTGGATTGGCTTAGGGATGGCGGTTAACCGTCCGAACGCAAAGTGATACAGATACTTGCTGATCATTTTGCCGTGGTCTTTTCGGGGTAGTAGAACTTGTGTCCGGGCAGTCGAACCGTCTTGTCGCTGAGTCCAAACAGATTGCGATCCGCATCACTGACACGGATTGGTTCGATTTGGAAATCAACTTGCTCCAACGCGACCGGTGACAACGTGGCAATTTCCCCTTTTTTAAGTGCGATTTGATAGAAGCCATCGTCGGTCTTCGAAACGATCTGTGCTTTACCGTTGATATAGATCTTCGGGTTGGGGATGTCGGCTTGGACGAAGCATGTAGATCCTGCCAGACTTTCCACGGTTACAAACTGGGTGACCCCGTCTTTCTTTTTAGCTGTAACGAGGAAGGCTCCCTGCGTTCGCAAATTCTTGAAGGCAACATCGCCCCAAATTTTGGGTGTCCCGCGGAACACGCGAATCTTGCCACCCCAACTCTGCAGTAACATGTCGTGGATACAGGTGGCGAACGAGAGCGGGCTTTCGATCACAGGGTTTCCTTCGGCGTACATCGTCGTCGGCGAAACATTCTTGTGTTGGATCAAGAAATCGAGATAGTGATACGCCTTCTCTTTGTCGCCCAACCAAGCGTACATTGATGCGGCCCCCGTGGCCGTGTACCCGGTGACCGGCATCGCCCCGACTTTGATGCCACTGTTGATCGAGACATCGAGCCAGTGATCGAGCGAGGTGCGAAGCATCTTTGCGTTCACTTCCTGCTCTGGCGTGATGACGGCTAGCGGGTAGAAGCCAAGCAGGTGCGAGTAGTGACGGTGCGGTTTATCAAACGGGATATCCTTGCCAATTCGTAGCCCGTTTTCGTCGATCTGAAATCCAACGAGGTTGTCGACAACGTTCTGCCACTGAGAC
>NZ_ANOG01000340.1 GCF_000346295.1 Rhodopirellula maiorica SM1
GTTCCCATTTCCTTCGCCATCATGAAACGCATGTTCAAACGTGGTTGCCAATGCGAAGTAAATCATGCTCCATGCATTAAACAGGCGGAAATCACGCAGGCCGACGTAGCATCCCCAAACCAATTGGTCGATCAGCCGCAATTCGTTTCGCACGGCATCGCTGTAGGATTGCAGCGACGGATGACGTGACGAACCTGACTGTGCCAGCAGTATTTGTGAAAGTCGTTGGACGCCGCTAATCGAATGGGCGATTCCCGTGCTGTGCAGTGGGTCAATGAATCCAGCCGTAAAGGGAAGCGCCGCCCAATCGGGCCCCGCCGCGACCGATGCCAAGCGTTGCAATCGATCCGTCTGGAAAACGTGTCCCGGAAACACGCTCAATTGAGCGTTTCCAAACAAGTCACGCAGTACGCGGCGCTCGGCAATCACCGCATTTAAATCGTATTGTCTCGCACGTGATCGTTCGCTCGCGTTACCCGACTCGTCAAACACGAATCCGACACTGGTTCGCCCGTTTTCAAAGCCCAAGTTCCACATCCATCCATCGGAAAACAGATGGTGAACTGCTGAATCCTCGACGACAAACGGATAGTCACGCCGCTTCGCACCGCGGCAATCGAGCCATTCACTTAGAGATCGCACGTGATCAAAGTGCGTAAACGTCGCCGATGAATGGGTTAGTAGTGTTTCTGTTTCGTCTTTGACTCGCAATTTTCGCAGCAACAAACGATTGCCGCCGGTCGCGTCGACAATAAAGGGCGTGGCAAGCGTTTCGCTGCGGTGGTCCGAGGTCAGGCTTAACCGCCAATGGTGATCTGTCACATGGTCAATCGAGTCGACCACTGTGTTCACCCATGTCGACACGCCGCTGGTTCGGGCGACGTCAAAGAAATAGCGATCCACGTCGGCGCGGTACCACTGAGTATCCGCCAGCTCACGCGACTCGCTCGCCGATACCAACAACTCGTCACGATGATCGTCGCGAGCTTTGAATCCATCGTCGTGACCGTGCCAGAAATAGCTGAAGCCTCGTTTGCAACCACACGCGATTTCCGGTTTTGCTTCACGCCACGAACCGAAACGAGTTAGCGGACTCAGTTCGTCCAGCTTGTATCGTCTGACTAAGTGATCCAGCATGAAATCGGCGGCCGGCGTCGACGATTCGCCAATCGCAAAGCGAGGGTGTTCGCCGCGATCAACGATTGCAACTCGCATGCCTTGGTTGGCAAGGATCATCGCCAGCAAACTGCCAGCGAATCCGGCACCGAGGACGACGAGGTCATATTGGTTGGGATTCCGTTTGGATGGCACCAAGCTACTCCGAGCAAGCGTCACAAAAAATCGCGGACGCCCCACGCTGAGTTAGATTCATTTGGGCAAGCCGGGCGATTCGGATATCACGGCACATGTCGCAGGGAAAGAGGGGGCCGGCATCCCATAGGTCGACAAACACACGTCCTTTTTGCTTCGCAATCCCCACTTCGGCAACACGTTCCATTGACGCACCGCTTGGTGGCGAGAAATGCCCTCGCTCAGCAAGCCTTTCCATCATCCCGTTTCCCGACCGAGTGGGGATCACGACACAGCAGTCAACGCCCCGGTCAAAGGCGTAGTCCAACGAGCGGAGTGACCAATCCGTTGCCTCGGATTCGTCCAGAAATGGCGGTTTTTGCAGTAGAAACACGCGTGTGCGAATGCCCTCGTGGTGCAACCAGGTCGCGGCGTCGTCGAAATCCTCCAGTGTCATTGACTTGTTCAAGCTTGCCAATACCTCGGGGTGACACGTCTCCAGTCCAATCGCGATTTCCAATTGTGACGGTGCTACGAGGTCACGAAAACGCAAGACATCGTCGTTGCAGAATTTTGGGTGATTTTCAACAATTACCGTATCGAAACCGCGAACGAGTTCCGCGATCACGGCATGATCCTGGACAGGAATCGCCCTGCGGTCAAAGAAGTTGCCGCTGTTGTAAAGTTTGATTTCGCGAGCTGTAGGAAGTGTCGTGAGCGCCGTACGGATTTGCTCGGGAATGTCGCCTGCCTGGACGCTGTCGGTGAGTGTGTTTTTCCACAGGTCACACATCAAGCAGCGAAATGGGCATTCGCGATTGGTCAAAAAGATCGTCGCCACATCGACGACTTGGCGATTCGCGTTACATTCGGGTTCGACCAATGCCGCATAGGCGCGGCGAGCATCCACGTCGTTACGAGCAGTTCTCGACGCAATGATTTGCTCTGAGGAAAACTTGGGAAAGGGCTTACGCATGAAGCTGGGTGAATTCTCGACGATATTCCGCTTCGGATCGGGGAAACAAATCCGCGTAACGCTTTCTTGATGAAACGCCGTGCTGGAAACGGCGCTTGGGAAAGATTGGCATGTCCAAACCCGTCACCGACTTGATTCCACGCCCCACAACTTCGCCTTTTAGTGAATACAGTTTTTCGTGGTCCCAATCGGTTAGCTCGATAAACGGGATTCCTTCGGCAACGTCAATCACGCTGGGCAGTGCATAGGGGCTGAATCCGATGAAACCAAGTTTTCTCGCCGGAGCCCACGAGCGAACATGGCCACGGCTTTGGCCGCCCGAGTAGGTTTGTGAGTGTTTGACCGCGTCGACTCCCCAGCCTTCTTGATACAGCATCAAGTTGTTCAGCACACTGACAATCGTCAACTCGGGGTTCTCTTCGATCGGATAGTCTTTCAGGTTTTCGTCGCCTCCGTCACCATCGACGAGGTATCGCCAATCGGGATAGCGATCTCGAATGCCTTGGCACAATGCGAGTCCGACGGTGGCGGCTTGGACGTCGAGCGGTTTGTAGTCTTCGATCGTTGCGATCGCGCTACGGTAGTCGATGGATGAGACTGGCACGTCAATCGTTTCGAGAAACAATTGCAAATCGAGTTGTTTTAGAAACTCAACCGCTTGCTTGGCGTCTTCTCCTTCGCCGTCGACCGATAACGTGAACGCCTTCAACCGGCTTGGCGATTGCCCACGACGAAGCAGCCGATCATACAGCACCAAGAATACGGAACCGCTATCGATGCCTCCTGAGAACATCACACCGATCGGTTCATCGGAGTCGATGCGATCGAGCCATTGGTCACACGACTTAGCGAGTTGGCCAATGTAAATCTTGCCAATTTCGTCCAAGTCGGCCGGCAAACGATTTCGCTCGGGGGTTAAGAAGCGATGATGAGCAGGACTTGGGTCCGGGCATCCGATTAATCGTAATTCCAGCACATGGTGTGCGGGAACCATACGGGTGTACGACGGGTGGAACTGATCCGCCAGGCCTTCGCTTTCCAAAAAGTTTTGGATCTCATCAATCCGCTCCGCGACAATCAAGCACGGGCCTTCGGTTCGTTTGGCGAGAAAGAATCGCATCGGCCGCGCCAACGTGCGGGCCATCCGAATCCTTTGCCCGTCTTTATGTAGTAACGCGAATTGTCCTTCGATTTGACGCACGCGGTCGGGATCCCCGCTTGCCACGGCCTCAATCGCTTCGTCCGTCGTCATGTTCAGAATTTGATTCGCGTCGGGGTCGAGTAGATTGACAAGTCGCTCGACATATTGGTGATTCATCCGATTGTCCGGCAAAAAGTGGAGAAGAGGCTGCTCGCCCCAGAGACATGGGATGCCGTTCGAGACATGCGGGGGCGCAGAGGAAAGGGGGTGGAGGCGGTTTCGATGATATCAGCAACCCCACGGCGTGCAATCCCCCGCGTT
>NZ_ANOG01000341.1 GCF_000346295.1 Rhodopirellula maiorica SM1
GTTTGCTTACAACATCCAAACTTGGAAGGATATGCAAGGACCGCTGTTAGCCGCGGTTCGATTGGAAACAACGATCTTGAACATTCTGTTGTTCTTGATCATCGCCGTCGCTGGATTCGGCATCTTGGCCACCTTCTTTATGATTGTGGTCGAAAAAACTCGCGACATCGGAACGCTGAAAGCACTCGGTGCGTCGGGCAAGGGAGTGATGAGTATCTTTCTAAGCTACGGGTTGTTGCTGGGGTTTGTCGGCAGCGGTGCTGGTTTGATCGGCGGTTTGATTTTCGTCAGCAAGATCAATGAAATTGCCGCTGTGATTGAAAAGATCACCGGTCAAGAAGTGTTTGACCCGACGGTGTATTACTTCACCGAAATTCCGACGATCATCCATCCATTTACATTGTGCTGGGTGATGGCGGGAGCCGTTACGATCGCCGCGTTGGCCAGCGTATTGCCGGCACTACGGGCCGCTCGGATGCATCCGGTCAAAGCGCTTCGCTTCGAATAAGAACAAAAAGGTGTCCGCCACCTATTTTGACCCTCCCTCCTCAGAAGACTCCCTCATGAACGCTGAATTTGTGCTTCAAGCAAGCGGCATCTACAAGAGCTATCACAAAAACAAGATCGAAGTCCCCGTGCTTCGCGGCGTCGACGTCGACATCACGGCGGGCAAGATCAATGCGTTGGTGGGACGATCCGGTAGCGGCAAGAGCACGCTGATGCATCTGTTAGCCACCTTGGACAATCCCGATGCCGGGGAAATCTATTTCCAAGGCAAGCGAATCGACAACGCGTCGCGAGCCGAGCGTGATTCGTATCGCAATCATGACATCGGGATCATCTTTCAGTTCTATCACTTGTTGCCCGAGCTGACAGCACTCGAAAACGTGTTGGCACCGATGATGATCAGCCAGAGTTTGTGGGGCTATTTCCGCAACCGCAAAGAAATCCGCACTCGTGCCGAAGAGATGCTTGACCGCGTCGGACTCGCCCATCGGGCCACCCACCGCCCCGCTGAGATGAGCGGCGGCGAGATGCAACGCGCAGCGATTGCACGGGCGTTGATGACCGATCCTTCGCTACTGCTTGCCGATGAGCCGACGGGGAATTTGGATACCGAAACAGGCGAATCGATCCTCAACCTGTTGATGGATTTGAACCAACAAGAAAATCTGACGATCGTGATGATCACGCACGATGACGCGATTGCTGAGAAAGCAGACGTGTGCTATCGCATGCAAGACGGACTGCTGGAAACCGATCACGGCGTACTGCAGGCCGCCTGAAGCGCCAGCGATTGAGTCCACTGGCAGGTTTGAGTCCATCGGCGATTTGTGATCGCCGGACTAGGCTTCGCGAGCGTATACGGGATTCCATTTGATCCGGAATCCTGCTTCGCTGGCGTTCAGCGAAGGTGCCGGAAGCATTTCTTCGTCCTCGGGATCGACGGACGAATCCGAAGCGTCGCTGGGCCCTGTGTCACCCGAATCAGCGTCGCTGGAATCAGTATCGCTAGGCGAATTGGTTGGCGGTCCGAACTCCATACTCTTCAATCGAGTTTTGGGTTCGTCCATCTCTTCGTCGCTTTTGGCGGCGACAGCACTGAGTGACCATTGGAGTCCTCGTCGGCTGGTCGACGCGCTTCGGTTGGTTGAGCATCCGATGGCGAGCTTATCGAAGGCGTGCTGATGATCGGCGAACTGCTGATCGTGCTGGGCACCGAAAATGACGAGTAGCCGCTGACGATCGCCGGACTGAATGGATCGTAGTATGAAAGCGGAACACGCTGAACGACTTGCTTGGGAACCATTCGTGTTTCAGTGTACGGGACATACTTTTGCACGGTCACAGGACGACGGACCTTGTGAGTGTAGGCTTCCTGTTCGTAGTACTGGACTTGCACCGGCTCGCGTCGCGTTTCGTAAACCATGCGAGTCGTTTGGACGGGCACCTTACGCACTTGTTCTTCGGCAACCCAACGCTTTTGCTCGACCGGTACCTTACGCGTCGTAGTTTCCGTGACTGGACGTTGAACCACGACGGGAATTTTGCGAACTTCGGTCGTCGCGACCATTCGCGTGGTTTGCACAGGAACGTTTTGTGTCACCATTTCGGTCTGCATGCGTGTCGTTTGCACTGGCACTTTTTGCGTCATGACTTCGGTCTGCATGCGTTGCACCTGAACCGGTACTTGCACTTGGTTCACCTGAGGCACATAGCTTGTTTGGGCGACTTGTTGTTGGATGTAGTTTGGCCGATATGCCATTTGCGTTTGCACGGTCGGCGGCGTCATCATCGGGGTCACCGCATAGGCGCCACGGACACGAGCAAAGATGCCCAGTGGACCCGGAGTCGCGTACGCATTGGGAATGTACTGCGTTCCATATTGCAGCTGGCCTGGCGTGACGACTTGTTGGGCGACATAGCCTCCGGCATCCACGGTTTGCGTTTGCATCGTCGTTACAGGACGTAGCGTGGTGTACTGTTGAGTCCGAAGCTGAGTTTCGGTAACGGGTCGTTGAACCGCGTACTTCTGTTCGTAATATTGAGTTTCCGTAACTGGCCGCTGTACCGCGTACTGTTGTTGTTGATAGCTGGTTTCGACGACCGGTTTGTAGGTTGTGTACTGTTCCTCACGTTCGGAGGTTTCGGTCACGTAGCGAGTTTGAGTGACCGTTTCATCACGATACGAAGTCTCGACCACCGGTTTCCAAAGCGTGTAACGTTCTTCGCGATAGTTGGTTTCGACAACCGGCTTGGCGACTTTGTATTCACGTTCTTCGGTCCGCGTCTTCAGAACCGGACGATAACTTGTGACTTCTTCTTCGACGTAACTGGTTTCATAGGTCAGCCGCATTCGCTGAACCGTCTCGGGTTGCATGACGGTTTCGCATTGCAGCCGGTAGGTCGGTTCAAAACAGCACGCATCCTGAGCTTCCACGTTCGCGCCCGACCACGTCGAAGCTGCTGCGATGAGGAGAGTCGTTGAGAAGAGTCGTCGTTTCATGATTATTTTCGTTCGAAGGACGAAGTCACTGTATGGATTAGTCACTAGATGGATCATCGGAGAGGTCACAGTGGTACATTTTTTGTACCAATCGCAACCGAGGCGTGGTACTAGCACACCCCCGCAAACGATCGAGCATTTAGGTTCCACCTTCAAGGGTAGGCAAGACTTGAGAAAAAAGTAGTCGAAACACCGAAAAAAACACACTTTTGCTCGTTGTGACGACGGCTAAATTCGCCATTTATCCTGGTCTGTTTATTTGACGCTACAACCGTTGTAAATTGGCAACGCACGTTCACTAAGCCCTCAAAACCGGCATGATCCTCCCAGTCCGCCTTGTTGTCCCAGTCGGAGTGCGGAGAATGGCGTCCGAAGTGCCCCACTCGGATAATTCGCCACCAGCATGATTCACCCGTTTGCCTAGATGGCCCGTGAACTACTTAGGTGGCCCGTGAATTTAGGGGGGCCGGGATTTTTTAAGAAACGGGCGTCGAAGAATGGCGAGCCGCGGGCGCGGCCCAGACGCAGCGGATTTTTAAACACGTGTTTTCTGGGGTAAAAGCGAGATGAGACACGACCAAGCGACCGTCTTACGACGACCAAGTTACCTAAATTGGGGGGGGCAAAGTCGCGTCATATAGGATGACCGAACTTTGAATCGGCGTTGGAGGCATTGGTGACCGATGCTGGCGATGAATTGTACGGTCCGGTTGCGATCAACGTGATTTGTAATAGTGCCAATACCGAAAGTGCGATTGTGCAAACGCCAAGGTACTTTGTGAAGGCTTTGCGAGATGACGAAGTTCATGGTCTCGTTTTCCGCATTGATCGCACCTTGAGATATATCGACGATCTGTCGATTCGGAATCGCTTGGTCCATGATCGCGAGATTGAGGATTATTTGCGTCGAATTGCTTTTTCGCCACGGTATCCCGAGATTGGGCGACGTTCATCGGCGATACGATCTTTGGCGAACATCAACACGCGTGCGGCGTTCCCTCCGCGCCATTCTGACGAGAATGGTTGAAGGAGTCAGCCACGTCCGCAGCATCTTGTGAGGTGATTCACTGAGTCATTGAAGAACGATGTTTATGTTGCGGCATCCTATGTCTCGTCAAATAAGGAGGTTTGCATCATGGATTTGAGTCTCACGTTGCAGAGCCGTGTTCAGTTGACCGATGGCGTCTGCGTTGAACTGTTATCGTTGGCCCGAGGTGTTGCGAAGTTGGCGTTTCAGCATTCCGATTCGCTTGCTGCAACCTACGACGATTTGATTTCTATTCGATGCAGCGGTCGTAGTTTCTGGTGGTTTCCGCAGGGCGGACCGCGATTGCTTGTCGCCCAACTTTCCACGGGCCAAAGGTTCCAACTGGGTACCGCAATAAACGGATGGATTGAGGTGGTTGAGCGGCAAAGTGTGCGGTTGAGGATTGTCCAGTCAAGCGACAACTGCAAATCGGAACGCCCGTCACCTATCGGTATCCGAGAGCCTAGCCTTTGTGGAAATTCACTTTCTTGTAAGGAATCGCACACTGGCCCGTCTACCGGGCAGATTCGCGAAAAAACGGCCATGATGTATGGCCGATGTCGCGTTTTCACCCATGGTGGAGAGGGAATTGGCGTGCCTCAAAAAGTTTGGCATCTAAAGAACAACGAGCTGTTTAGGAAGTTGCAACCGGAGCAGTTGGAACGCCTGGAATCCCGCAGTCGATCACGGTCGTTTTCAGCGCATAGCCCGGTGTATCTGCCGAGCCAGTCTGCCGAAAGCGTGTTCTTACTGGCGAGCGGGTTGGTAAAACTCTGCAATCTGACGAACGACGGAAAACAGTCGATCTTGTCGTTCATTGAGCCAGGAGAAATCTTTGGCGAGTTGGCGATCTTTGATGCGGAGCAAAGAGACGAGTATGTCGAAGCAGTCGAAAAATCAACGGTCGTGATGATCCCTGCAAGCGAGGTGCAAGCATTATTGGCAGCGAACCATGATGTTTCGATTGCACTCACAAAAATGATCGGGCTGCGTCGCCATCGAGTCGAGCGGCGATTGAAGAATTTGCTGTTCCTATCCAACCGAGATCGCTTGATTCATTTGTTGCTTGATCTCGCTGAGCAATTCGGTATCTCCGAATCCGATGGGATTCGCTTGCGGATTAAACTGGCTCATCAGGAAATCGCTAACTTGATGGGAAGCACTCGCGAAACGGTTACTATCCTGCTCGGGCAACTCAAATCCGAAGGGCTGGTCGACGTTGGGCGGCGAAAGATCGTACTCGTTGAGCCAGAACAATTGGCGACATCGGTACATCGAAAATTGGTGTGCTTGAGTTCATAGCCGAGGCTACGTTGAGTTGCGATTCAGCCCATACTTGGCAATTGTAAAGAGAATCTTGTATCCGGCTTTGAACGTGCCGCTCAACGTACCGCTGATCTTGCTTGTACCGACTCGCGTGCGATAGGGAACAGGGATTTCCATGTGCTGCAATTTTGCTCTAGCGGCCTTGATCTGCATTTCAATCGTCCATCCAAAATTCTTGTCACGCATTTCAAGCTCGAGTAGTCGCTCGTAGTTGATCGCGCGGAAAGGGCCAAGATCGGTGTAGAGAACACCGAAGAGCATTCGCATCAGAAAACATGCGAGCTTGTTACCGTAAATACTTTGCGGAGGCATCGCCCCCGGTTCACGCACGCCGAGCAAACGTGAACCGAGGACGATATCTGCCTTGCCTGACGCGACTGGGCCAACCAAGCGGGGCAATCGATCGGGGTGATCGCTGTAGTCGGCATCGACAAAAACAACGACTTCGGGCTCCGCCTTGCCTTCGACAACAAGCTCGCGAAGCTTTTCCATACCACGCAGGCACGCCGCGCCATAACCGCGTTGTGATTCCTGCACGACGATGGCACCCGCCTGCTCTGCAACTCGCCCGGTTCCGTCGCTCGATCCGTTGTCGACCACGATCACGCCAGCGACACGAGGCAGGTCGCCCAGCACCAATCCGATGGACTCTTCCTCGTTGAGCGCTGGAATGATGACCCAGACCGATGCGTGAAGGTACTTGTAAAGATGTTTCATGTGGTAGCCTAGGTTTCCAGCCTGGGTTTTGTGGGCTCCCAGGCTGGAAGCCTAGGCTACGACATCTTCCTGCATTCGCACCAATTTGTCTGTGAGGTCACGCACACTGCGCGTCAAAAACGCCTAGTTGTTTGTGTCGGTGATCGACCTCACTTAGTCGCACCAGGCCATCGGCCGATACGAGTAAACAATCACGCGTGTGAGCATCGTGGCGATGCTGCATGCAATGGAAACGCGTTGCATTGACATTGATTCATTCGGAATGTTTTCGATGGCGGAGTCAACCTATCGAAAGCCATCAAATCCCTAAGCGGATCGCACCGCGTACTCCTAAGCCACTCACCAACAAACTGGGTTTTAACATGAAGAACATCTCACGAGTTTTTCTCGCACTACTACCGATCGCTCTACTTGTTGGTTGCACTAATGGAGGTGCGGTCGCGTTTCGCCAACATCAATCGAGCGAGATGGATTCGCTACTTTCCGAATCTCCTGTGACACAGCAATCCGACGTCGGCCATGCGGAACCAACGGAGCATGCTGAGACGCTTGTGACGACTGCTTCGACACGACGGCCTCGACAACCTTCGCTCATCACGTTGGCAGCCGGCGAAGACTTGATGGCGAAGATCCATAACGCTGGTGGCCCGGTCCTGCTTGACTTCTATGCTGATTGGTGCGGACCTTGTCAGATTCAGGGAAGAATTTTGCACGACATGGAGCGGACCGCTGAAGAAAACAATACCTTGATGGTCAAGATCAACATCGACCATCACCCTGCGCTCGCTCGCCAACTGCAAGTAGAAGGCATTCCGACATTGATGTTGGTGAAAAACGGCCAAGTCGTCAATCGTCAATCTGGGATTGCTGACGCACGAAAGTTGAAAGAATGGATGCGATAGGCCTATCCGCTCAAAAAGTTTGCAAAGTGTCTTCCGAATTGAAATGAGGCATGTCGAACCAACTCGACTTTTGGAGGCGAAAGACGACACCAGCGATCAGAGCTATAAACCATGGCGCAAACTCGATCCAAGTGACAACGAAGTCATAGAACGCGGCTCCGGTGTATGGTGTGCCAAGTACCGCGGCGTTCTCAAAATGGTAGCTCAGCCAGAACCGCAAGTAGTAAAGGAATGCCAATCCACTCATCACTAGCCACACGCGACCACGGGCGAACGGAAGCAGAGGCAATGCCCAGGTCCAGTACCAGGGATTCAAAGTGGGGCAGAGCAACCAAAACCAGGCGATCGTAAGAAAGGCGGCTTCGACGACCTGCCGATTGTCCGCGGGGCTAGCCCGCCAAGCGAGTAGGATCGCGACCATGACGAAGGCAATTGCAGTCATCACTCGCGTGACCAAGAAGGGCGATTCGGCGGGCGGCACCTTCAAGCTTGATGATGCCGAACGAACCACGGCTTCTCTCGTGGAATCTGGCACGATCGTGAACCACGCAATTTCGTGCGTTCCGCGCTGAGCGTTAGGTTTTAGGTTCTCGACCACGAGCAGAAACAAAAAGTCATTCATTTCCCAGCGACGCAGAAACGTCACAACACCCAAACTGGGGTCGCTGCTTACCTGGTCGTCGGCAACGTTGTTCTTACCCTCAATCATTGGCCACAGCAGGATTGCGACCACGACCGAAAAGACCGCAATGGGAATCGGCATGAGTCGCCGCCCAACTTTCCTTGCCAACGCGAGAAGAAAGACCGGAACCAGGATGACCGGGTAGAGCTTCGCACCGACCGCCAATGCGAGAGTTAGGCCTGTTAACGTAGCGTAGCCTAGGCTTCTAGCCTGGGTGTCTTTGTTCCCAGGCTGGAAGCCTAGGCTACGAACAACCAAATACACCGCAAGCGTCGTCGCGAAAACGGCAACGGCATCCAAGTGCCCACTGTTGGCAACCTCTTTCATCAGTAGTGGACACCAAGCATAGATCACGCAAAGTCCGACGGGTTTCGCACATCGACCAAGGAGGCCAATCACGACGAACAGCGTCGCGATGTCAAATCCTATGAACCACGCCTTCATGATGAACATTCGCGTCAACACTGACGACGATGATGGCGTTGTGAGATTGGCTGCTGCAAATACGGCTTGGCTGGTCGGCGGATAGATCGTCGGCAGTTCAGGGAAATGCACCCGATTCAATATTTCGGCAAGTGCCGGATTATCGTCGCGCATCTTGACTAGTCGCACCAGATCTTCATCTGCGCCCGACGCTAGGTCGGCCGAACTCACTTGCTCAGGGCTGTAACGAAACGGACTCACGCCGGCGGTGCTGACGGCTCCGTCCCAGAGGTAGCGGTAGATGTCGACTTCCTGGATGGGCAACGAGAACAACATCACGATGCGAAACACGATCGCGGAGCCGATCACCAGTTTCATCATCTGTCCACCCTGTCGCGTCCGCCATGCGATCCGAATCGCACCCAAGTAAAACGCGAACACAACTGCAAACAGGCAAAGGACTAAGATGATCGGCCGGTCCGTCGTCACGCTGTCAAAGTCAAACTGCCAGCTCAATGTCGCGATGATTCCGTAGACGCAAATGGACAGACCAGCAAGTACTGCCAGCAAGCCAACATTGGCGTCCGCGTTTGGCTCGTTCTCGTCCGCTTGCGTCAAATCGTCCGCCACATTCGTGCTCTGCGCTAGTACCTGATGAATGGTTCGTAGCGTAGCAAAACGCTTTCTTGTCGTCTGTAAGCGATCTCACATAAACCGCTTGATGGAGCGGTATGAAAAGCGTGAAACCCATGAAAGGCGAGGGATTTGCAAAAAGCGTTAGCAACAACACAGACTAAGGTGTCTCGTCGTGTCGAAAAGCTTCAGACCGATGTCTTGCTCGACTCCCTCATGGCCATAGACACGCTCCGATGAAAATGAAACTGATGCCGGTTCTAATCGGCTGTATTCTGCTCACTGGTTGCCATTCGATCGGTCACCGCAGCCAATCGAACGCCTTGTCGTACCGCGATGCAGCGACAGGCATTCAGGTCGAACGTGGTCGCCCCAACGCCGTCGTCGATGGACTGGGATGGGTGGTTGGGATGCCCACGAAGCTTGCACTCTGGGACCGACGAGCCGACAACCATAATGTCTCTCCGGCAACGGAAACGGCACTGCTTCGATACATGGCCACAAACGGTATCGGCGACAGCTTGGTACGAATCAACCAGTACGATCCGTGGGGCGAATGGAAGCGTCTGGCCTCGAACAAACGGATCGGTCCTGGCTGGCGATACACCGCGGGCGTCTACAACGGACTGAAGTACACTCTACTGCCAGGTCGCGTTTTCGGCGGTGATTGGTACAACCCGTTTACCGATACGACTCACGTTTACTCGGATATCGCGCCGCTAGCGATCTCACGTGCAGCTTATGCCAAGGATATCCGGTCGCAGGCTTTTCCCGGCACGTATGCGGTAACGCAAGAGCTACCGATTCTCAGCATGATTCACAAGACTCGGGCCACTCGCGATGCGCTGACGTATGGCGATCAATTGGAGCCGACAAAAGAACGAGCGGAATTTCAACGAATCCTATCACCCGATTACGGCAGTAGTTGGGGCGGACAGCTTGCTTCGTTCGTACCCTTCGGTGCGTCCCTCGGACGCCTTGCGGGCGCGGCTGCCGGACATGCTACGAACCGAATCCAAGGAAACGGAGCAGCCGTCTCGAAACTTACGAACTGCGATGTGTCGAACATTGATTGGCAAAGCGACGAAGCAAAAGAATGATACTTAGTCGCTTACTCGTTCGGGATCGAGCCGGAGCCAAACTCCCCCTTTTTACTGGCTGCTTTTGGCGGCGCGGAACTGGCGGGGGCTTGCGAGTTCAGTGACCAGTCGTAATCGAGAAACGCCACTTCGGTTTCGCTACGCGATGCTCGACCAATCGCCAGTTTCAACGTTTCGTCTTGGACTCGCGCGGCTAACCAAGGCAGATAGGTGTCTAACCAATTCCGTCCGGTGGCCACCGCCATCGCCAAATCCAGCACCAACCACGACTTTCCCAGCTTCGGAGACGCGATCACATTCATCGTCTCGCCGACTCGGAGCAAACCGTCGATGATTGGATTGCGAAGGACCGGAAACTCGTTCAACAATTCGCCGACAGGTTTGATCTGAGGGGTGAAGTCAAATTCCCGCGAGCGACTGTCGTTCTCGTTTTCGCTCCCCGACGCTTCCCCGCGTTTGCAGGTCTTTTCCGCATCACGCAGTCGTTTCGCAATTTGCGTGTCAGTCCATTCTTTTGGGAACGGACGCGCCGCCGCATATTGTTGGATGCACCGTATCGAGTCATCATCCGATAGGTCGTGTTCGACGCACCGGCAGCACGAAACGAAAAGGCGATGCGAGCCGTCGCTGTGGTCGTTAACCTTCAATCTCAAGAGCGACGCCAAGCAATCATCAAACGCAGTATTGGAAGAGCTTGGCTGTGCAATCGTGTCGCTATGAGTTTGCGGCCAAAGCTGCCCGCAAAGATCCTCAAGGCTTCCCTGGCAATCTTGCACGTCGGCTGGCGAGCCACTCAATTTTCTCCCGGTGACCGTGAAGAAGCGGCCTTTGTCATAGACTTCGACCTTTCCGATCATCAGTGGACCGAACCCATCTTTGCGACATTGAGCAAACGATGGTTTGACTCCCTCGAGGAACACTTTCACGCCGGTACCCGACGGTGAAACCTCTACATAAGTATCGAAGCTTGAAATGATGTCGCCGCCCCAGATGTTGTCGCCGGCTTCGTCCAAGCAATCATCGATGTCCACGCCAGCGAACGAATCGTCGGCCGTGAAAACGAAACCGATGCCGCTGAGACCGTGCGACGATTCAAAGCGATTCCACGCCGTTTCAAAATCCGACCAAGTGGACGAGTCGTTGGTCTTGGCCAGTCGACCGCTGTGTGGGTCGACTGGTTCCTTGGTTGGCCGGCCATCGCGATTGACGGATCTCCAGCACACCCATTGCGGAACCGATCGCAGCGACGGCGGAATGTTCTGTACCGGATACTCGGCAATGCCGGCCGATTCGGTGGTGTCAGGATCAGTAGCGTGCATGTTCGTGTTCGTCCTTAAACGCGAGGTGAAGATTGGCGATTGCGATCCGCGTCCATGCGGCTCAGTTCGCTGGCGATGTGATCGAGATTGGCCTGTGAAAAGACACGGGCGTGGCCGGCCCAGCCGGACGCTTCGATGCGTCTTGATCGAATGATGTATTCGATGCGGTGGATCTTGGTGTCCAACCGTCGGGCGATCTCGCCGACGGTTAGCAACAACGGAGGTTCTGACATAGCTTTCCTTGCAGAAAGTGGAGGGACTTCGCAGCGGTTGCCCGACAACGGGCGAGCGGCGAAACCCAGAAAGAGAGGGACAAAAATCTGCGGTGTCATCGCCCATGCAGACGCGAGTGGCAGAATCAAAAGAAGCTCGCCGCGATGGATCGCGGACGGGTGTGGAGCCGGGTGGTTGGGTTGGTCGCTGGTTGGTTGGCTGAGTGGCTCGGTGTTCGAGCGATTGGGATTATGGAAATTGAAAGTGGCTTGTCAAACTTTTCTTACCGCCTCGATTCGCGACATCGTTTCGCCTGTCGCGAGAGCCGTTTGACACTGCAAAACACAGCTAAAATGCGATTGTGCAGACTGCTCGGCGGTTCGGCCGGCGACCGATGTTCCCAACTCTTTTCGCCGCGGAACGGTTGGTCGCTTGATGTCTGTGTGGTCGCGAGCGATTGTCAAACCTCGGAAAACACGGTCTCAATCTGGCCGTCGCGTACCCGGATCTGGGATTTCCAGGTGCCGTCAGAACCAGCGTTGAAAATCTCAGAACATTGCAAAAATAATCGGCACTTTGAATCTCAGAACGAAGCTCACTGTCGCTACGTATAGACCTACCGAATCGCGGGCCGAAATGACGAAGCCGGGGCCAAGAATTCGCAGAATATTCTGTGAGCGCTTCGATGCCTCCCTCTCAGGTTACTTATGCCATTCATTGATCCGACGACACAGAATCGAGCCAGTTTCGGTAATCTGATTCTCCGATAAACAACATTTCTCGGTCTTTGAGCTATTCGGTGTGACGACCGACTGCCAAATTCTTTCTCAAGATTCTTGGACGAGACTGAAAAATGACGTCCAAAAAAATGATGCCCCTCCCTTACTTAACTATGCCATTGGTCGAAATCACGCCCCACCAGCACTTTTTTCGATCGACTTGTCAGCCAAACCAAGATCCCTCCTGGGTTATGTAGGAACATGGGACGGCATGTTGACCACTTTTTCAGCGAAGCGGGACCGCCGCCCCCGATATAGACCTACCCGATTCGCCATCCAAATGACGAAACCTTGCTCCGCCACTAGTCACATAATCCGTTCGTCAGAAACGTTTAACGCAAAACAGATCTTCCCGCCCGTGAAAGAGCCGTCCAACACGTGGCGTTGGGGCCGATTTCCTTTCTGAGGAACTTTCACGCCCGGACTGGAAAATATGGCTCCCTCAGGGTTACTTATGCAAACGGTCCACCTCGATGCCCAGATTCTGTCGAGATATAGAAAACTCGTTGCGATAAATCGCCGATGGCAGGCAGCAACAGTACCTGCGACATGGATTTCCTCGCTTTGGCTTTCTCAACGATCCCCCGATCATGGCAGCCAGCGGAAGAACGGAGACGGACCAGTGGCCTGCCATGCCGGACGACCCGTGATGAAGTGTCCGCGGCAGCCTCGGAAGAAACTCGCGGCCACGTTGGCGTCGTGAGTGTTTGGCTGGCTAAGAAGTTAGGTTGATGGCTGAGTGGTCGAGTGCAGCTGCGATCGAGGCCACGGGATTATGCAATTTGAAGTCGCTCTGTCAAGTTTTTCATTCGGGCTGTCACACGAGCGGCGTTCTTGATCTTTGAAGGTTGATTTGAGACCGTCAATTACTGGTATTTCGACGATGGTCCGCCGATCTCATTCGGAGACTCGAGACAGGTGCTATTGCCACCCAATAGGCCAATCTAAGATATGAAAATGCAAGTTGGTGTCCAATCTTCGATCGAGATACCATGGTAAACACAGGAGAATGCAGTGCCTTTGGTGTGCTGAAGAATTCGGGACTTGGAAATTCTGAGGAGAGTCTCAATAGCTCACGTGAAATTTGTAATTCTGCAAAATACATGTTCACGGGTCGACCAAGTTCACGGGACAGACAGATCGATACAATGCTTCACGGTACGGTGTGATTCGACCCGGTCATCAATCCGCGAGACTGAACGTATCTTGCGATCCAGATTCGGACACGAAGATTGGCCAAGCCCCAGTTGTCAAAAGAACCACTTAGGTGGTAGCCAGAGTCATCCTTTGATCAGGAATTGAGCTGAGACCGGTCCGACTTCAAAAGCGCGCGGATTGTGTACTCTGGTGCCGTTGTTGAGTTCGACATCTGCGGTCTCGTCGTTGTGTGATCCTTGAATCCTTCTGAACGTGTGACCGCCAAACTGTTTCTCAAGATCAAAGAGAAACGGGCTCAGACCGGGATTCACCAGTGCGACTCCGTTTTCGAACTCACGGACGTAAACTGCTGGCGTGTTGCGAATCACGAGATTCTTCAGGAAGAGTTCTTCCTGCCCGTCGATTTCAAATCGAATCGTCACATCCTCTTTACCGGATTCGCCGCCGGCGTTTCTGACGTAGAACTCGCTCTTGAAGTAGTCACGAGGACCGATGAGCGTCCAGATATCCCGGCCGGCCTTCCCGACTCGCGGGTCTTCGTGATGACCGGATATGTCGAACGACAGGAGTCGTGGAATATCCGTGCCCGGAAAACCGGTGCGTGCCCCGGAAGACTTGGCATCAAAGGTCAGAAACAGATCGCCCGGTGGCAGGTCCAGCGTCATCTCGAACGAGAGCGAAGGCAAAGCAGCATAGCCATCCGAATTCAAAATGGGGGCTGAGCTTCCAGCTTCCTGAACTGTAGACGTACGCCGAATTGCAATTCCGCCATCGCTGTTTTTTGAGACGATTGTATCGTCTGCCGACGACCACATCCTCAGATCATCGTCATGCAAGTTCTTCGGCATCTCGTAGACGATCTTGTCACTCGTCTCCGCCAGATTCACCATGGGGCCGACCGCCTTGCCAAGCCAAAACTTTTTTTCTTCGATCCCCATCGTCACGTCTTCGATTCCATCGGTGCAGCCTGCGCCCAGACAGGCTGCCATTGCATGTGCAAACCGGCGCAATCGCGTTGAATGCTTGGCGTCCTGACGATCGACTAGCTTGGACGCAACGTAATTAAACTTAAATTTGGCGGTGTTGAAAGCGTTCCAGTAACGATGCGTGTTGACGGTGCGCGAGATCCCGCGCCAGCCGTCGTTGTGTTGAACGAGCCCTTCGGATTCGATCCCATTGTGAATGCCAATTGCTTGAGCGTTGGCGCGTCGGTGGCCGTCGGACGTGATGATGAAGTCATCGCCAAAGTGCTCGCGAATTGACTTGGAGAATTGGTAAACTCCCTGCGCCCATCGAGGCTGGCCATCAATGATTCCTCCGTCAGCGATGCCATCCAGGTTCGTGTCAAAATTGGGCGAGATGTCCCAGTACTGAACATCAAAAGCAATGCCATCCATCGGCTCCAGCTGACCGCCTTTACGAAACCACGAATCCAACAACTCCAGGATCACGTCAGCCGCCTGTTTCCCATCAGGACTTCGTGGGCAGTCCGGAGACAGGTTGAAAACCAAACGGTCTCGGTACAGTTTGATTTGGGTGATATAGCATTGGCCGCTTTCAAATTGCTTGGGCGTGGTGCCGTGAGCACCGCGCTCGACAGTCAGTGCATTGGCATCCGCGTCTACGTTGGACAGATACACGAACTCGTGGTGGTCCCAGTCAAAGACGCCCTCCTGGTTCCGACGGACAAACAGCAATAGCGAGTCAGTCTCGGAGGGCTTCATGCCGCCAAGCGGATGCTGGACTTTGATACGGTTGGTCGAAGGAACAGTGATGACAGTCTGCGTTGGATCAATCTTGTTCTCACACTGAACGCCTTGTTGTTGAAGGTAATGGCCAACCCAGAACTTGTCCGCGTGAAAGTCGAATAACTTGGCTCGGCAATTGAAATGTAGAAGAAACAGCTCGCGTGGATGCGTGGCCGCATATCGCTTGATGTACGAACTCAGGCGGGCCTCATCCATACGGATCGGCATGTCGAGTTCCTCACGGACGAATTTGCGAATGATCCCTACGTTGCCGCCAACGTTTTCCTCCCACTGTTCGTAGTCGCCCCCCGTTTCTTTCCGGTTCTCGCCTCGGAAAACAAGCCCTGCCTTCGGAAACGTATCGCCCAATACCGTTTTGGAGAGTGGCTGTCGAAAGGAAAACTCTTGGGCCATGCCGATGGGCGTGACCATGCCGAATGACCAGAAAGCGGCGAATGAAATGGACGCGCAAAAGCGAGTTAATATCTGCATGATCGTTCTATTGTGGCACCGAGTCGTGTTTGTCTTTTTGAAAGTAACGAATGAAGTTCTCTGGCCTTTCTTAACCACTTCTTGCGGCGATCTCGGTTGTTTTATGCTGGGTGGCGAGATGACCAAGGGCGTTTTCGTTTACGTCTCAAGAGTCTTTCGAGGCTTGTCTTGCTGTTGGAAAGGTCGCTGGCTCCCGGGCGGCACGGTGTCGCACCAAGCAAGGTTTTGCCAACGAAAACCAATTCCACTAACTCATGTCAATCTCGTATCCCTCGCGATAGGGACGCGACAGAAAGCTGTTGGCTTCGTCGTCATCCAGAATCGTCTGGCTCTTGTCGTCCCACTTCAGAGTGCGACCAAGACGCCCAGAAATACCGGCAAGGTGACAGATTTGCAGGCCTTCCATATGGGTGTGTACATCCGAGATTGGAGTGGTTCTGTCTCGAACACAGTCAAGAAAGTTTGCCCAGTGAGCGGATCGGGCGCCACGCTTGAACATCGCCATTCCGCGATACACCTTGGAAATCGCATCCTCTGGAAGAGGATTGTGCTTCAGGTCTTCCACCGGTTTGCCGACTAGCTTGCCACGGTTGACAAAGATCCGTCCCTTTTCACCCGAGATCAACACGCCATTGTCGGTGTCGTGTCGAATGATCAATTCGGTTCCGCCCGGATACTTGACGGTAAAGTGAAATGCGGTCGCGGTGTTGTAGCAATCATCCTTTACCGGAAATCCGTTCTCGAAGTCGACGGGGTGCTCACATGTGCCGCCGATCGAGATCGGACCCTCCGTCTGACCGTTCAGTTTCAACGCCCAGTTACAGATATCAACGTGATGCGCTCCCCAGTCGGTCAACTTGCCGCCGGAGTACTGATACCACCACCGAAAATCGTGATGACAGTTACCTGCAATCGAAGAACCCTTGCCAAGACGGAGGCGCGCTCGATAGTCAACCTTGGGAGCCGGCCCCAGCCAACGGTCCCAATTCAGACCTTTCGGAACCTCGGCAACGGGTATGTCGGACTGTGATGGAGCTCCGTCGATCGCTGCCTGAACCTGTGTGATGCGGCCCAGACGTCCTTCGGCAACCAGAGCCATCGCTTTCACGAAGAGGTTGAAGGTGCTTCGCTGTTGCGTTCCAACCTGAACGACTCGACCTGTCTCCTTCTGAACTTTGCAAATCAGCTTGCCTTCATCAATCGTGAGCGTGAGTGGTTTTTCACAATACACATCCTTGCCCGCCAGCATCGCTTCGATAAGAGGTTTCGTGTCGCC
>NZ_ANOG01000342.1 GCF_000346295.1 Rhodopirellula maiorica SM1
CCGCGATCGGCACGATGCTCGTCTTCGCCGTGTAGTCGTCCAGCGGCCACCCAATCGAATCCTTGTTTGGATTCGTTGCACTCGGGGCACTTGTCTTTCTGAGTGAAATCGATTTTGACGTGGCACCCATAACACTGGGGCGTCCAAGATGCGTGGCACGAATAACACTCCATCTGTTGCAAGTGCGCTGTCACGCTTTGCATCGCGACACGCCCTCGCTCGCTAATCTTGTTTTCTTGCATCAGCGTCTTCAGCGGCTTCATACGAATGTCGGCGCCGGCAGCGGTATAGACAATGATCTCGTCGCCATCGCGGACGACATTTTCGTAAGGATTGCCCCGCGCGGTCAGCAGGAACCCGTCGCGTTTGTCGACCTGGGCGCCTTGCAAGGTATGCGGCAGCGGCGTGTCGGTCAGCCCGCGTGGTTCGCCCGCTGCGGGGGCTTCGTCAAACTCGTCCATGAACCCGAGCGGCAAATCCCAGGGGAATTGATCCGGCGTGCCGTGACAATCGGAGCATTCGATTTGAACCGCGGCAAGGTTGGCGCCGGCCAGAAAACCGTCGCCGTGAACATCGAGCGAGGTATGGCAGTCTTGGCAAGTCATTCCTTTTTGGTAGTGAATGTCTTGCTCCATCGCCAAGTAGTGTTTGGTATGCAGCTTGGGTTGGTCACCGCCGTCTTCGGCGTAGGGCGAATGGAACGGGGTTTCCATCAGTCCTTGAAACGAGACGCCGATCCGTTTACCACGATCGTGACAGGTGGTGCAAGTTTCCACGGGAATGCCGCTGTACGTCGTGCCGTGCACGGTGACCTTGGCATCGCGGGTGCCTTGGATCGAATGCACCAATGCGTGCCCCGGTTCATCGTGCGGTATCGATTGATCGTCACCTTCGTAAAAGCCCTCGTTCCCGTAGGGGACGTGGCACGAGGAACAGCCCATGCCGCGGAAATCGCCTCGTTCTTGTCGTCCTTTGACTGCGTGATGGCAACGTTGGCATTCTTGACGGATATAGGTGAACGCGGCAAGTGACGGATCTTGTTCTAGTCGATCAAGTTCATCGGGCTGTAACGCATCGGGAAGCGGTTCATGACGATCGACAAAGACATTGGGCTCTTTGTCTTTTAGGATTGCCATGTATTTGCGATAAGCATCAGTGCCAAGTCGCTCGCTCGGGTCCGCTGGATTTTCGACGGCGTAGTTGGCCCATTTGTGTTCGTAACCTGTGAGCGATCCAAACGCCCAGCAGACGCCTTGGATCTTGCCTGCTTCGGTCATCATCAAGCTTTGCCACTGGACGCGAACTTGGTCTTCGTGACATTGGCCACAAGTTTCGGCGTTGACCCAAGGGCTGCTCGGTTGCGGATAAAAGTCATCGCCGCCATGGGCCTTTGCCTTGTCGACTTTTTCGGTCGGGTCGCCGTTGTGACAAACCACACAGCCGGCCGGATCGCCCAACGCTTCGCCACGCTGCATGATCTGGTTGAGCATCTCGGATCCGATTTCGCGAATCGGCTCGACCTCGGCGTGACATGCCATGCACCCCGACGCAGCGGCCTCAGGGAAATGGTCCAACAGACGATCGGCGTGACACGGCTTCGTCGCCATTGAAATCGCAATCGAGACTGCAACTAATAAGAATGCGAAATGGGGACGGGAATGAGACAGCATAAAGTCGTGAGCTTCGAAGAGTTGCAGCCGGTCCAGTACGGGGGGGATTATGACAGAAATGCGAAACGAATTCGCCCCAAACTTTCGGATATCGATCTGTTTTAAGCGGATTGAAAATCACGCTATGGATGCGGAAACCCGCATATTTTGCCTGTCACACTTCTGTGGTCAGCAGCCCCTGTTGACGTGATGGCGCAGGGGGAGTTTGGGGAATGCAGATGATGGATTAAGTAGCGCGGATGCCGGTGTACAAATGGTTGCGGGAAGGGGCGAGAGTTTCGTCGGGGAGAGTCGATTGAAGAGAGTCGATTGATCGGCGAGTCAGAGACCGCTTGTTGGATTAATCGTTCAACAGGCATCCGAAGGCGTATTCGCATTCGTTGGCGTACGCCTATCGGCTAACGGTTAACAAGGCATCTGAAGGCGTATTCACATTCGTTGGCGC
>NZ_ANOG01000343.1 GCF_000346295.1 Rhodopirellula maiorica SM1
GTGCAAAATTTGTCATCGCATGCAGCCCGACATCGTAATCGCGACCGCCCATGCGGTAGAACGAATTGAGTCCACCGATGGTGTAATGCCGCTCGAGAATGCAGACGCGTTGATCGAAGTGGGCCAGGCGAATGCCGGCGGCAAGCCCACTCATTCCCGCGCCGATGATGATCGTATCGTACAAAGGGTGAACTTAACTGCTGGCGAATAACGTTGGCGTAGGAATGCGATGCAAAATGCACCGCCTGAAGTACCGCAATCGACGTCGCAGCCCTAGTGGGGCTAAGACTTGACGATGTCTTTCATCTTCGGTTCAAGATAGCTGACCGTCGAACTCATGCTGGCGAGGTTCCCGTAGTCCTCTTCAGGAATTTGGACGCGATGACGCTTACGAAGCTCCATCACAATGTCCAAGAAATCCATGCTGTCCAATTCCAGTTGTTCACGGAATGGTTTCGCATCATCAAGATTTTCGAGATCATCATCGGGCGAGATGTCTTCGAGAATATCTAGGATCTCGTCACGGATTTCAGCAGGGGTCATTTGTTTTTGGAATTGGAGGAATAGGAAACAGAGATTTTTGCAAAGGGAGGGGCGAACTAGATTCGGCCGATGATCACGACCGAGTTGATCCCCAGCATGCCAAAGGAATTGTTCAGCACGTAGTCGACCTGGGCCACTTCTTGGGGCTCGTTGATCACCAGCCCGTTCAAATCACAATCTGGGTCAAGTTTATCGACATTGATCGTTGGATGAACCGTTCGATCACGAAATGACGATAGGTTACCGGCAAGTTCCAGGGCGCCGGCGGCTCCCATCGCGTGCCCAATATAGCTTTTTGTGTTGTTGAATCGAACCGTGCTGCAATTCCCAAAAACGCTACGAAGCGCCTTGCATTCCTGGGCGTCACCGCTGCTCGTGCCAGTCGCATGGGTGCTGACGATGTCGATTTGCTCGGCATCCAGCCCCGCTCGTTTCAGAGCCATCTCGACACACTGAGCTTGCCGCTCGGGGTTGGGCAAAACAAAGTCGGTCGCGTCGGTGTTGATTGCATAGCCGACCAACTCGCCATAAATCTCGGCCCCGCGAGCCTTGGCGTCACTGAGCCGCTCGAGCGTGTACAAACATCCGCCTTCGGCAACCACGATTCCATTTCGATCGACGTCGAATGGGCGAGACGCCTTGGTGGGATCTTCGTGTGTCGCCAAAGCGTTCTGGCTATTGAAACTGGCGAAGATGCCAAACGTGTGAATGCTCTCGCTGGTCCCACCAGCGATCGCGACGTCGCACTCGTTCAGCCGCAGCATCTGAGCGCCTTGGATCAAACCCGCGTTCCCCGCAGCACAAGCGGCCCCAATGGTGTAGTGCGGCCCCGTCACCCCAAGGTTCAGCGAGATTTCGCCGGCGGGGTTATTGGCGACCGTCCGCGGGTTATGGTGATGCGACCAGCAGCTGGTGTCGTAGTCAAAACCTTTGATGACGTAGATTTCGTTTTCGGTTTCGACGTTGCCGTGTTCGGTCACGCCGACGTAGATCCCGACGCGCGACTTGTCGACGTTTTCCCAGTCCAAACCGCTATGAGCGATCGCTTCGTTGGCAACATAAACGCCGACGCTGCCCGCACGGGTGCCGCGGCGGACCTCTTTTTTGGACTGGTAACGCTTGGTGTCGAAATCGCAAATTCCGGCAAGCGTCTTGCCAAAATAGCGAATTTCGTAGGGCTGAACGCCGCTACGTTTTTCCAGCAGCGATTGGCGGAACGATGTCCAATCGTTCCCATTGGGAGCGGTTAGACCGATACCGGTAATGACGATGCGCTGGTCGTCAGGAAGCTGAGATGCACGATTCGGGGCAATCACGTAGGCAGCTGCCGAAGGGGGTGACTGAAATGGGGGAAGCTGAACGGCTTCTGGAAACCGTACGAAAACAGGCAACGTAACAGCGGATTTGGCTCGTTCAGCAAGTGTCGCAGGCTAACAATTTCGTTAAAAATTGGCAACGCCCTCAATTTCGCTTGCCCCTCGGATTCGCTTAAACGCAGCCGTTTTCGGAGGAACGAGGGTCGTACGTTGATGCCATTATGGACCGGATCCACGATGGAAGAATAGCGTTTGACAACAAAAAACCGACGCCCCCCTTTGCAGGGTGACGTCGGTTTCGAGTGTCATCGAATTAGCTGGTCGCATTGGCAAGAGCCACTTTTTTGACAGCATCGAGGGTGAGTTCTAGAACCCCGAAGGCGATGCGACCGAGCCTGGATCATCATCGTCGGTCGCAAGAGGAATCGCGATCGCAGCACCGATTGCACCAAGCGCCCCGAGGCCGCCAAGTCCAGCACCGCCGCCTGAGCCGCCGGCAACGCCACCGCCGCCGCCGCCAGCAAATCCGCCACCACCACCGCCGTTGACGCCGCCTCCGTGAAATCCACCGCCGCCATGATGCCCAAATCCGGTCAGCTCGCTTCCGTTGACCGATGGAATGGGATCGGCCATCACGCTGGCGCCGAATGGGTCGATCACGCCAGGGATCATGGCGGGAGGAACCATCACGACGGGCAGCAGACTGGAGATTTCGCGGTTCATGACCGAAACAAATTGATGTCCAGGCTCTCGTTTGCTCGCGACATCGTTTTGCCCTACCGCTTCAAAAGCGAGTGTTGCATAGCCCGAGGGGCCAGCTGCCACGATCCCGTGAGGGCCGCTGCGGACCCCTTTAAACTGGAACGCTCCGCTAGCTTCCGCATACGTTTTGCCAACGGCGACGCCGCGGTGCATCAAGACCACTTCGGTTCCCTCGAGCGAGACTTCGCGGCCTTCTTGGGTGAGCACGGAAACGAGTTGTCCGCTGAGCACTCCACCCTCGGCAAGCTCGATACGACTGCCGGAGGTCGCGGTTTCGGTTGGGATGTCGATCGCAACCTCACCCAGCTGGCTGGCGTGTTTGTTCGAGAACTGCTTGGTGTATCGGTCAATCCACGGCATCAGCTTGCTCGAGTTGACTTGCGCGAGGGTCATTCGCGCCGGTGTCGGATTGGCGGACGCAGCGTCTTCGGGACGAACGAACATCAATGTCGACCCATACGCATTTCCGTTGGAAGCGACGACAGCATAGGGTTCTGCCGAGATTCCTGTCAGCCGCACGATGCCTTGCTGGTCCGCTTGGAATTTGCGAGCAATCCCGTTGCGATCGACCACCGTTACGGTGGCATACGCCAACGACTGCCAACTTTCGCCGCTAGGGACCTCTAGCTGCAATCGAACTTCGCCCCCTTGCTGCAAGTTGACGGAATTGTTCGCAGGCAAGCGAACCGCCGATTCTGCGTTTGCCGCTTGAACACCCACCGTTGTCGTAATGGCTGCCAGTGCGATCAGCATTTTTGATTTGATTTTCTTCACTGTATTTGGCTCCCCGTATAGGACGCGGCCTAGGGGGCCGCATCTTGGTTTATTTTTTAATTTGCTCATCCCTGAACGAGATAAGTCGCCAGGAAAACCTACGACATGGCCCAAAACAAGCAAGAAAAAACTAGGCAAACACGGGGGGACTATCAACACCCAAACATGAAAACCGCGCTAGCCTGGGAATCGTTCGACGGAGCGACAAAACAGGCGATTTTAGTCACATTTGACTCAAGTCCTGCCATCGCCGACGGAGGCGGCAGAGGGGGTGGTTTTGCGACGGACCGGTGCCAGCGGTCTGGTCATCTTCGCTTGGACGACGCATGGCAATCCGGCAGCGTGAGTCGTGCCGCCGATGAGCCGCGCCTCGACTTTCCCGAGTGATTTCGCAAAGGAGGGGGCGATTGCAGTGGCGTCAAAGTCTCCCCAACTTGTACTTTCGGCTTAAGTGGCAGGATGGTTACTGCCGATACCAACCCAAGCTGAGCGCATTTTGCTCCGCCTTTTATACCCACGCTTTCACGACGGCAGGACAGGTTTGATGCGTACGGTAACCCTCTCAATGCTTTTTTCCGCAGTCATTGCGGCGACCGCCTCTTCAATTGCGACCGCCGAAATTGCTTGGAATGAAAATCTTCGCTCGGCACATGCGAAAGCGCAGGCAGAAAACAAACTGCTGCTGCTGCATTTCTTCAGCGATAACTGTGTTTGGTGCGATCGACTCGAAGCAGGTGCATTCAAAGCACCAATTGTCGACGCCGCACTGAGCGAAAACTACATTCCCGTCAAAATTCACGCTGGCAAAAACCCTGAGCTGGTTGAAATGTTCAAAGTCAAAGCATTTCCAACCGACGTGATCGTGACGACCACGGGCAAGACCGTTTCGCACACCGTCAGCCCGCAAGCGGCTGATCGTTACGTTGCCATGTTGCAATCCGCTGTGCCGCTCGGGATTCAAGCAACCGCCTCGCCCGCAGCACAAAACATCGCTGCAGAACCGTCTGCACCGCAACACGCTCCGGCGCCTCAAGTCACCGCCGCTCCGGCATCGGCTAACTTGGCTGGCGAATTCGCAGGCGGAGCAAAAGGCGTTTTGGCGGGTGCACGCACCGATGCGATGACGTTGGGAATGCCGAACCAATTGAACGAAGAATCACTAAGCGAAGAACCACTGCCAGAACCGGAAATGGAGCCGATGGCGGCTTCCCAAACCGAACCCGAAGCGACGGGCAAACCGGAAGCAACGGGCAAACCGGAACAACCCGGACTTGCCATGGAAGGCTTCTGTGCCGTGACCGTGATCAAAGAAGATCGCTGGGTCGAAGGTCGGCCTGATTTTGGCGTAATCCACCTCGGCAAACTGTACTTGTTTGCCAGTGCCGAAGCGATGGAAACTTTCTTGGCCGATCCTGTGACCTACACGCCCGTGTTGAACGAAATCGACGTCGTGCGGTTCTTCGAAGAACGCCGCATCGTGCCAGGCAAACGTGAATGGGGACTCAAAGACCCTACCCACAACCGCATGTTCTTCTTTGCCGACGAAGCTGCGATGAACCATTTCTGGAACGAGCACCATCGCTATACCGACGCGGCGATCAAAGTGATGGACAAAGCCGTCAAAGACGCCAACCCTGGAACCTAGGGTTAAGGCTGTCAAGCGAACGCAGCGGACGAGATGACATGTCCCTGCGTCAGTTAGAAAGTGGCAATACGCATAACGTCGTCCCCCCAATCAACCCGCGGGTGCAAATCCGCTTCAGTGCTCGATCGCGTGCACGCCACCAAGTTCGGCGGCCCCCGGTTCGGCGCCACCTGGTTCGGCGTACGATGGCCGCGTTCCGCTGAGGATCGCCATGCCAGCAGTAAACGCCGCGATCGCTACCGCCAACCACACACAGCGCGCTGCGGGTTTGCCAAACCGACCGCGCACCGCTGCGATGCTTCGCAACTGATAAGGGCTACTCCAAGGGCCGACGGCAATCACACTGGAGACCACTGCGAACGCAATGGCAAGCGACCCCACCAGTGGCTCGTCGTAACTCATCTCGCTTCTCTCTATCGAATAAATCGCTGCAAGCATTTGTATTGGCAAGAGATGCATGGCAAAGTGAACGTGATATCGAGCAAATCGTGATATCGAGCAACGAGCTGAATCGGTCGCTCTCTATCGCCATGATACACTACACAAAAGGGTCAAGCATCGGTTTGCCGAAGCCGCCGTTCGAGCACCCGAATCTGCACGCGAGCATTTTCGATATCGGGACAAATTTCGACACAGCGACGAAGTGACGAGATCGCCCCTTCGTAATCGCGAGCAAGCATCCGGCAACGAGCCAGTCCTTGCCACGCGGGGTAGTGATACCGGCAATGCCACAGACAACTTCGAAACGCGGTCTCGGCTTGCGGGGAATTGTCCAGACCTTGCCAACAGATTGCCAACTGATGAAACGCTTCGCTATACCGCGGAGCCTGATCGACCAGGATCATCGTCGGGGCTAATGCCGCCGCGTACTCGGCTCCGTCATTGAGATGCATGACTTGCAGCAATTGTTGATGATGACGCGGCGCGGCATCACGCACCAACAGTGCTCGGAAGGAATCGTCGGCAGCCAAACGCACACCGCGATCGGAATCCGACAGTGCTTGGCCGAGCGATTCGATGGAACTGTGGTCACCTAGCATCCCTAGCGCAAGGGCCGACGCCCGTCGCATCTCGACGTCACTGCGACGCAGCAAACTGGTCAGCGTCGAAGCGGAATAATACTCATCAACTTCCGCCGCAAATTGAGGCGAATTGGCTGACGTTAGGTATCGCCGATAGGCGATCGTCAATCGAGTCGTCCGCACGAGGGGAGTTGTCACAAGGAAGTCCATCAAGATGAGGAAAATAACAAATGTCAGTCGCGTGCATGTTACGCAATCGACTTACAGCGGCAAGCGATCCCGTCATGGGCCTCGGCCTCAGTGACCTGAATCATGCGGCAACCACTGCTCGGCCAACCTTCCCTGATCTTCCGCACAAACGAATCGCGAAACATCGTGATTTCGCGTATAATCTTGTTAAGTTTGTGCGAGTCTAGTTGCCGCCCACGTCCTCGGCAACCAACCAAACACCAACTTATCGCACTGATTTCGTTTTCGGGCGGACACTCGTGATCGACACTTCCGGGTGATCAACGACGACACGATCTCAGGTCTGATGTCCTCGCTATAGGTCTGAATCTCAGCCCGGATCCGGCGTGTCCGACAGGGATCGGCGGCGTCCTCTATTACCTATCTCCACAGCCATGAAAATCTTCGCCATTTTAACACTGTCGATCCTGTGGGGATCGCTTGCACATTGTGACTTTGCTGCGGGCCAGGATCCTTCCATCGCTGCGGAGTCGGTTTCGCTAGCCAACCCATTTTTTGCGAAACTTTCAGCGACGAGTCGAGCGATTGTCGATGGCAAACCGTTTCGTAGCGCAATCACCGAACTCGCCGACCGCGTGGAGATTCCGATTGTGTTGGATCGCCATATCGACCCTTCGGCCGATGTCCACGTCGGTCAAATTGGGCCGACTGTGTTTGTCGGAATTCAGCAAGTTGCCGAGTCGAGGGACTGTGTCACGATGCCTATCGCGGGCGTTTTGTTGGTCGGTCGCCCCGAGTGGGTTGACGCGACAAGCGAAGCGATCCTGTCGCTGCCGGCAGCCTCACAAACATCCGCGTCTGTAAAAATTGACGTCCAGTGGCCTGCAGCGACGACACCTAGCGAAGCGATCCGCCGAATTGCCACTGCCAGCGGCCAAGCCACGCCCGCGACCGAGCTACCACACGATTTGTGGCCTGCGGCGAAGTGGAAATCGATTGCCTCGGACGTAGCGACGACCCTTGTCACCGCACAGTTTGATCATCCACCGTCCCAGCCCAGATTGGCATCCCAGCCCAGATCGACATCCCAGCCCAGATCGACATCCCAGCACGGTTCGGCATCAAGAACGTCCGCATCAGCCGCGACGGCAAAACGCTTTTCGATCCCTTACCGGCTGGACGCAAACCGGACCGCCGTCGTCGCGGCGATCCGCGGCGTCGACCGGCAAAGCAAACTGAGTCACTCAGGCAAGCAGATCGAGATCACCGCAACCGTCGCCGCACATCGAGCCGGAATTAAAGTGTTTTTAACCAGCCAAGCGGCAAAGCAAGCAGCCAATGTCAGCTTGGATAAAGAAAACTTGACGCTGACGCTGCAGAACACTCCCGCCCGCGAAGTGCTTCACAAACTTGCCGCCGCAGCGGGCCGAGCGTGCCGAATCGAGCAGGCGGCAGATGAAGCATGCAGCCAATTGATTACGACGAGCATGCAGAACGCATCGCTGCGTCAATTGGTGGCAGAGATCGCTAGACAAGCAGCCGTCGACGTCGCCTGGACCGACGACACATTAGTGGTTTCAAAGCGGTAGAAATCGGTAGGCCGGATCGCAGCGGAGCGGAGATCCGGCATCGCGGTGGCAACGAATTCACCATCACTCTCGCCCCCGCCGGATCTGCGTCGCTTGCCGCGACTTTGATCCGGCCTACTTCGACTACTCCTTCTCGGATTTCGCTTTGATCTCGGCTTGTCGCAATGCTTCGACTAAACGCTGAATCTCGGCAACCGGCAACTCTTCGGTACGTGCGGTTTCGCTGTAACCGAGCGAGCCGAGTACTTCGTCGACTTGACGTTTATCCAGACGACCTTTCATACCGCTAACCACGACGCTGCGTAAGAACTTGCGTCGGTGAAAAAAGAGCGTGCGAACGGTTTCGTGAAAGTAACGAAGGTCTGGAATGTTTGCTCGCCACTCGGGTTGCGCATCCAAACGTATGATCGCCGAGTCGACATTGGGTCGCGGCCAAAACACTTTGGGCGACAGCACCCGCACGATGCTGCATTTACATAGCGACTGCAGCCACACGCTCAGCGCGCCGTAATCTTTGCTGCCCGGCTCGGCCACAATCCGGTCGCCAACTTCCTTTTGAATCGTCGCGACAACCACATCGGGCGACGGGGTTTCGAGCATCAAGTTGCTGATGATCGGAGTGGCAACGTTGTAAGGCAAATTCGCGACCAGCAAGAAACGTGCGTTCTCGCCAATTCGGCTCATCGCATCACGAATCTGTTCCATCATATCAGGACGCAGCGTGTTCTTGTTATGAAGTGCATCGCCTTGTAACAACCGTACATTCGGTCGCCAGCCCAATTCTTCTTTTGCCAAGCGGTGCAAGTTTTCATCGATCTCAATCGTCAACACCGCGCCGGCGGCGTCAGACAATCGTGATGTCAACGAACCGACACCCGTGCCGATTTCCAAGACGACGTCGTCTTTGCGCATCTCGGCGGAATTGGCAATCAGGTCAACGAGGTTCAGATCGATCAGAAAATTCTGGCCGTATCGCGATACCGGTTGCAGCCCTGCGGCAGCAAGTCGCTTGGAAAGATACGATGCGGTTTGTCGTGGCTGGTTCACGGGCTTTCTATCTTTTTGGTTCTAGAATCAAACATGCTTGGAATAGGGGCTTGCCGAAGGAATCAGAGTTTCGGGCTTGATCAATTCGGGGCTTCAGGTTTTGAGAATTGGGGGCTTGGGGCTTCCGGACGCATCGATTCCATCGATCGCTGGACGTATTTTGCCAGGACATCGGTTTCCAAATTCACGCAGTCTCCGACCGCCAAGCGTCCCAGCGTCGTTTGATCCAGAGTATGCGGAATCAACGCGACGCTGAAAAAGTCCTTGCCTGCGTCCACCACTGTTAAGCTTACCCCGTCGACCGCAACGCTGCCCTTGGATGCGATTTGCGAAGCAAGATTCTCGGGCACCGAAAAAAATAAATGAGCCCAAGGTGGATCCTCTCGACGCTCTTTTAAAGTCGCAAGCGAGTCGACATGCCCGGTCACATAGTGCCCCCCCAATCGATCGCCGACCGCGAGAGACCGCTCGAGATTGACCGGGCTGTCTTGTCCCAGTTGGCCCAAATTGGTGCGCGATAGCGTTTCGGATCCCGCTTCGAACCCTAGGACGCTGCCGTTGATCTCGATAACGGTCAAGCAACAGCCATTAATCGCGATACTGTCTCCAATTTGGACACCTTCGCAGATCGAGGAAGCTTCGATTTGGAAGCGTCGTCCAGGAGGTTCGTTTCGGATCTCGGCAATTCGGCCGACCGTTTCGACAAGTCCAGTGAACATCGTTTCGGTTAAATTTTAGGGTCAGGAAAGTTTGGAAGCTGAGTGAAAGCATGCCGCTATCGTGTCGTGATCCGCGATCGATTTCGTTTTTGAGAATCAGTGACGGGTAGCCATAGCGTGCCGCATTGGACAAAATGCCGGCAGTTTGCACAACGCAGTTGGCGTCGCATGCCCCCCATTTACTCAACAACTTACAAAACTTTTCGCTACTATCTTTCTTTAGCAATATCTACGAGGCCCTCTGATGACTCTGATCGAAGCAATTCACGCGCGCCAAATCCTTGATAGCCGCGGAAACCCCACAGTGGAATGCGAAGTCCTGCTCAGCGACGGCGCCCACGGTCGTGCGGCGGTTCCAAGCGGCGCGAGCACCGGTGCTCACGAAGCATGGGAACTTCGCGATGGCGACAAATCGGTCTTTATGGGCAAAGGTGTCCAGACCGCGGTGGACAACGTCAACAACGTGATCTGCGAAGCACTCGAAGGGCTCGATGCGACCGACCAAGCCGCAGTCGACGCCACCATGCTGGAACTTGACGGCACCCCCAACAAGAAAAAGCTTGGTGCTAACGCAATCCTGGGCGTTTCGCTCGCCGTCGCTCACGCCGCTGCGTCGTCGACCGGCCAACCACTGTACCGTTACCTTGGGGGCGCCGGTGCACGCCTATTGCCAGCGCCGATGATGAACATCATCAACGGGGGCGAGCATGCCGACAACGGTGTCGACATCCAAGAATTCATGGTCATGCCACTCGGTTTCGAGCGATTCAGTGACGCCCTTCGCTGTGGCACCGAAGTTTTCCACAACCTCAAAAAAGTGTTGTCCGACAAGGGCTACAGCACCGCCGTGGGTGACGAAGGCGGTTTTGCGCCGGACTTGAAGAGCAACCAAGAAGCTCTCGACGTGATCATGACCGCGATCGACAAAGCCGGCTACAAAGCGGGCGAACAAGTCTTCATCGCTCTGGACGCCGCTTCGACCGAGTTCTACGACAGCTCGACCAAGAAGTACACGATCGACAAGAAAGAGTTGTCGGGCGACGAAATGGTCGACTTCTTTGCCGATTGGTGCAGCAAGTACCCGATCTGCAGCATCGAAGACGGATGTGACGAAGACGACTGGGATACCTGGAAGAAGTTGACGCTGAAGTTGGGCGACAAAGTTCAACTCGTTGGCGACGACTTGTTCGTCACCAACGTCGAGCGTTTGCAACGTGGTATCACCGAAGGCATCGCGAACAGCATCCTGATCAAGGTCAACCAAATTGGTACGCTGACCGAAACGATCGATGCGATCCAATTGGCCAATCGCAATGGCTACACCGCAGTGACAAGTCACCGTAGCGGTGAAACCGAAGACTCGACGATCGCCGATCTCGCAGTGGCACTGTCGACCGGACAAATCAAGACGGGTTCGGCAAGCCGCAGCGACCGCATGGCCAAGTACAACCAATTGCTCCGCATCGAAGAGATGCTGGGCGACGCGGCGCAGTACGGCGGACCTTTGTTCCCCAAGCGATCCTAAAACGATTAGCGGTCGTCCGCTAACGATGGTACCCTGAAAGCGGCACTCGCTTTCACCAAGGGCGGTGTCTGAAAGAACACCGCCCTTTTTTTATGGCCACGCTGTGACCACCTTGTCGATCATCTTCTTGCTCCACCACTGAAAGACTCATTCTGATGCAAGTCCTTGCTGAACAACCGCTGCTGATTTCGTTGATGGTAGGCCTGATCGGCGGCGCGTTACTTTACGGTTGGACTCAAACGGGCAAACGAGCGGCGGCGGTTTTGGGGCTACTCTTCCTATTGTTGGTCCCTGTGGTGTGGATCGTTTCCTCGATGATGGTCACCGATCGCGAGCAAATCGAAGCGATCCTCTATGAAGCCGCTGCTGCGGTCGAAGCCAATGATCACGAAGCAGCACTGAAGTTCATCAGCGATCCGCAGGCGAAAGCGCAAGCGGCGCAAGAACTGCCCAACTACATTTTCAGTCTGGCACGCGTCAACCGAATCCGCAGCATCGTGATGATCGACGGAAGCTATCCGCCGCAAGCGGATGTTGACATGAGTGTCAAAGTCGATGTCAGCAGCAAACGAGGCGGTATCCGAGACATTCGAGTACCACGTCGGTTGCTGCTGCACTTCGAAAAGGCTCCGACGATCAGTGGAAAATTGTGAAGTACGAACACACGCCGATCGCGGGTGGCCCCGATCAATTCAGCACCGGGAACTAGAAGCGGCCCCCTTCCGTTTCAATTCAGGCCGGAATGCAGCGGAGCGGAGATCCGGCATCGCGGCGGCAACCAATTCACCAGCATTTTCGCATCTTGCCGGATCTGCCTCGTTATCGTGAATTAATTCCGCCTACAACTTTTTGCCGTTTTAAATTTTCTTTTTGCTTTCTTGGTGGCTTTGACCAGACGTGTCCGGCCGCCCGCGATGATAGACGTGTCACCCAAACGATCGATGTTCAAAACATCGCCTCCCACGCTATCACGGAAGAAAATCAAATGGCAAAGTTCTACGTTCAATGTGGCTCGATCGAAACCATCCTTGTCGCTGAATCGCCAGAATCGGCAGCAATGAACGCGCTGGATCAAATGCTGCAGTCCCATCTGTGGATCTACGATGACAGCGGTTTGAGCGAGCAAGATTGCCGAGACCACTTGATGATCGAAGCCTTGTTGCATCTCGCTCCGACCGTCCGCGTCAGCGAGCAAGGATTCAGCCGCGGCGACGCAATCGAGATTGGCACTCCAGAGACGATTGAGATGTGGCATCGATTGATGGTCGGGATGAAACGCTTGTTTGCCTCAGCAGGCATGCCGACGCGATCCATGACTTCGATCGGCTGCGCCCCCGCAGTGGCCTTTACCGCGCCACGAGTCCCTCGCTAAGCGGATCCGGTCATCGGAATCAGTCCGCAAGACGATAACCGTTCTCATTGCATGCCATCTACTTTGGCACGAACCGATGGTATTTATAGCGGAGCGGCGCGAGCCGCCCGGTCAAGGCCGAACGTTTTCCCAGCTGCAACCCCGCGGCTCGCGCCGTGCCGCTACGCAAAGTGGATAACATCATTTTGCTTGAGTTAACTAGCCATCGACTTTTTCGTCCCGCCCCAACTTTTGCACTAACCGGGTGGTACTTATAGCGGAGCGGCGCGAGCCCAATGCCATCTACTTTCGTAGTGGGACTCGCCAGAGTTCCTGGTGTTTCAACAGCAAAGATGGGAATTCTGGCGAATCCCACTACTAGAGCATCCCCCAATGGTCGTCAAAGTAGATGGCATTGGGCGCGAGCCGCCCGGTCAAGGTCGGACGTTTTCCCAGCTGCAACCCCGCGGCTCGCGCCGTGCCGCTATCTAAAGTCGTTGGGCTTGCGCCGCACCGCGTACCAAGAATGGCGTGATTCGGTGCCTACCCGCACTAAGATTCATGCATTTTCAAATCCATCCGCTGGCCGCTTCGGCAACTCTCTCGGGCGGCCGCCAGGATACTGCCAGCACAATACACGTCGTTCAGATCGCTCATGTTTCGCACCAAACTGGTGACGCTACGATAGAACTGGGTTAGCAATTGCTGGCCCACCGGCAGTTCGGTTTCGAGCGATTCGAGGTGCCGGCCAGCGTCGTCAAACCACACCAACGTGGATGGCAAATCGATAAAGGCGACTCCACGCTCACAGCAGATCTGCATCGCCGACGGCGGTCGGAAACTCACTGCTTCGTGCCAAGCCGAGCGAATGTAGCTGCCGCAGCTGATCTGAGCGGTCACAGGAGGCTTGGGATCGGCCCCCGCGAACTGCAGGCTCATGCATTCGTAGTCGGCGGGGGTGGTATGGCTAAGTCCCGTCGAAACGACGCTCTGAGGCTCGCGACCGACGACATACCGGCACCAATCAATCAGCTCGATCAATTCCTGCTGTAACGGGTTCGCCGCCACGGTATTGGGTTTGGGTGCCACGGGATCGACTTGGACACGTCGATGGCAGAACACGAGACGTGGAGGCCCGAGATGGGTCGCGATCAATTCTTTGAGCCGCAGTGTGGCGGGAGCAAACCGTTTTGGGAACTCGGTCATAAAAGCCACACCGCTGCGGTCAATGACCTCACGAATCCGGCCTGCTTCGACGGGATCGAAATCGAGGTCGCCCGCCCAATAGATCGCTTTGCCCGCATCACATGCCGCCAACATCGGCAACCAGCCGAGCCAGCTACGCTGGAGCACTAAGACGGCATCAATGTCACAGCGTGAGACAAGCGTCTGGTAACCGTCCACTGGATCGGCTTGGAACTCTGCGGCGGCGTTTTCCGCTAATTTTGACACCGTGCTGAAGATCGCACGCACATCAAATCGTTCCTGCAGCATCTGCAACGCAGGCCGATGACGGGTTTGCCATGCATCCCCTAGACCGATCAAACCGATGCGAAGCTTCATACATAACCAATCGAACGAAAGTCGTGTTAACCATAAGAATTGATTGCAAAGCAGACAAGTTGGCTGCAAAAGCGACAATCCGAACCCAAACCCGCACTAAAAATCCGTATTCCCGAAAAATTTCCGCAGCCCGAGCACCCCCACCATCAGCCGGGTGCGGCAACTTAGCACACCTTTTTGGCACGCCCGAAACCGTTTGCGAATAATAGTTTAGCGTTGAGCATACCAAAATATAGAGTTGTACAAATCAAAAACGCCGATCTCGCTCAAGGTCCATTTTGAAAAAATGCCGACGTTGACCCTTGTGGCCCTCCGACTCATCCATAGAATCCTCCCAACTCGCCAAAAACACCTAACCGGCAAGCACTTGAGACTTGTCGATTAGGGGTAATAGCGAGCAGGCTTTCGGCGGGAAGAATGGCCCTCATTGACATCGATCGATGGTTGCAATTCTTCCTAAATAAAGCCCCTCCTTAGCACCCAATCGTTTTTCAACGCACGAACGCGGAACTTTCTTGGCCCGCCCTGTCGCGAGATCAGTGAAAGACCTGCAAAAACGGTTGACATCATGGAAGTCGCTAAGGCGTTTCGGTTAGGAATCTTGTCTCAACATCCTTGTGGTATCCAAATTCATTTTTAGTTTGATCGAGCTTTCATTGCGATGAAAACTCGATCGGTTGGCAGAGTGCCGCCGCCCACATTGATGTACCCCGAAAATCTAGGGAGTCTGGAATGGTTTCGTTGCTTTTAGCTTTGGTCTTGTCGAGTGTGACAAGCGAACAACAGATGCAGCAGAACTACGCTTCGGTTTACAAGCAATCGATTGAAGAAAACAAACCTTTGATGGTTGTCGTCGGCGCCGAGTGGTGCCCCGCATGTCACGTTTTGAAAGATTCGACCATCAAGCAAATGGCACAAACTGGCGAATTGGACGAGGTTTGCGTCGCCGTTATTGATAAAGATCGGGATCCCGAGTTGGCCAAACAGCTGACCCAGGG
>NZ_ANOG01000344.1 GCF_000346295.1 Rhodopirellula maiorica SM1
CAATCCGATCCGAATTGCGATCGAATTTGTTCCAGCGGTGTGTCGGGCGTCGTCGCCAGCGACAAACCACCGCGATACGCCGGGGTCTCGCCTAGTGAAGCGAACCAGTGCCCCAATGGTGCGGCGTAGCCAAGTTCCAGTACCGCAAGCGATTCGTCGCGAGCTCGTAACATCGAATCGATCGCGTGATATTGCTCGTAGTTTTCGCCGTCACCAAAATAGAGCTCGCCCACGCGGTTTAGAATTTCGGTCTTGGTACTCGCAATCTGCTCGGTACACCGCTGCAGCGAATCGGCCGTCGCCGTGATTCGCAGCGAGATGGTCGCCTCGCTAACCGTGATGCCAACTCGAGGTTGGCGGTCTCGCGCGATCATGTCGCCGAGCCGTGATTCCATGTCACTTTCGCCCGTGCCAAAAAATTTCATCACATGGTGCTGAATCACATTGCCGCCGCCGGACATTTCCGCGATTTGGTGCGACACGGTTTCGTTAAACATCAACTTCATTTCGGCCGGGACGCCGGGCAATGCGAACACGCGACAGGTGGTCGAGTGGCCTCGGTCAATGACCAAATCAATACCGGGGGCAGTCCCTTGCGGATTGGAGATGATCTGGCTGGATCGTGGAAACATCGCTTGTACCCGATTCCGCTCGGGCATCGGCCGCCGGCGTGCTCCGAATAGACTTTGGATATGATCCATTGCCTGTTGGCGAAATTCGAGTGGTTCGTCGACGACCTCAGCAAGTGCTTCGCGAGTCAGGTCGTCTTGGGTTGGCCCTAATCCTCCGCTGCAGATGACAATATCGACGCGATCGGCAGCGATTTGAAAAACGTCGATGTTGTCACGCAACATGTCGCCGACCGTGGTCTGGAACCGGACTTCGACGCCGAGTTCGCCAAGCCGTTGGCTGAGCCACTGAGAATTGGTGTCCAGCCTCGCTCCGCTGGTCATTTCATCGCCGATCGAAATCACCTCGGCCGACAATTTCAGCGGCGAGGGGTTATGGGTGCGGCTGCCGGGGGTGGCCTGATTGCTCATCAATCGATTCTTCCAAGGGGGCGGTTGGATGCTCGATTGTAAGGGTGAATGCCGTTTTGGACAGTTCCCCAAGCAAGATTACACGATTGGTGAAGCCTTCGTGTCGCTCAAAAAACATCTGCTGCGTGATTTCAAATTTTGGCGTTTTGGTCGCGGCTTCGCTCGAAGACGCCGATGCGGATTTAGGTAAGACAGGTTCCACCTCGAAATACCACCACATGTGCGACCCTTCATCCTTGCGACCCACCCAGTGGATTTTTGCTTTGGATGGCTCGCGATCTTGACCTTTTTCAGTCTTCCGCTGGCCAAGCGGGCGGATCTGGAACGTTTTGTTCAAATACTGCACGGCAACCGATTCGATTCCTTGCGATTTGTCCGCTTGATGTTCGATCCATTGTTGATCGACAACATGAAGTCGCAGTGCGATCTCGAAGCGTTTGGTTTCGTGATTCCACTGGACTTCGCTGACGGTTTCGTGGACCGGGTGCATCATCACCAGGAACAACAGTGCTTGGAACATGTTCGATCCGAACGGGAAAGTGAAAAGGGACTCAGGCCGACGGTTTTTTGCGAGCGGAGGCTTTGGACCGAGAGTTAGGCGTTTTGCTTGACTTGGTTTCGTCTCGCTTTTCTTTGGATGCGTCCTTTGCGGAATTCGCATCCGTTTTTACCTCGGGTTTGTCTTGCTTGTCGCCATCCTTTTGCTCATCCGATTCTTTTTCGTCGTCCGACTTGTCGTCTTTCTTTTCGGCTTCGGAGGTATCGACGTCGGGCTTGAGAGCCTTTTGCATCGGATTTTTGCTCTTTTCGCTCTTGAACAATTTAAAGCGACTCGGAACAAGTCGAGGTGGCCAATAGTTATTGGATTCCTCGGCGTCGGCGGTTTGTTGTTTCGGATCCAATTGCAAACGAGCGATCTCTTTTTCGGTGACAAACAGCTTGTCCACTTGCTTGCTGTTGCTTCGCCAAACCTGGGCCGGAATCGTGACGGTTTCGCTGGTGTTGTCGGTGTAGTGAATGCGAACGATGATCGGCATCACCAAGCCGCCGACGTTTCGGAACGTGACAACGTAAAAGTTTGTTTTGCGACGCAGCAACGCACGTTCGTCCGCTTCGAGTCCATCGAGGAACTTCTGGTACGCTTTGCGATCCGATTCTTCGACCTTGTGTTCGTCATAGTCGGGACTGTTGTAAAAGTCCTTTAGGCCCGGCTGCAGATCGATTCGGCGGGGCAAGTCGGCGTTGCGTTCCTTCGAGATCGTAGGTTCTTTTTTGTCTCGTTCTTGGCGTTTGATTTCGGCGTTGACTTCGGGGTCACCGCTGTCAATTTGGTACAACCGCACGTCGCTGATCGCGATGTCGACATGATCGGTGCTAAAGAACCAACCTCGCCAAAACCAATCTAAATCGATTCCCGAGGCGTCTTCCATCGAGCGAAAAAAATCGGCGGGCGTGGGGCGTTTGAAACGCCATCGCAACGCGTATTCTCGGAATGCGAAATCAAACAGTTCGCGGCCCATGATCGTTTCACGAAGGATGTTCAGTGCGGTCGCAGGTTTTCCGTAGGCGTTGTTACCAAAGCTCAGGATCTCTTCGCTGCCGGTCATGATTGGACGTTGTCCACCGCCCTTCATGTAGGGCACCATTTTGGCAGGTTCGCCACGGCCCGATGGATAATCCTCTTCCCATTCTTGCTCGGCCAAGTATTGCAGGAAGGTGTTCAGCCCTTCGTCCATCCATGTCCATTGACGTTCGTCGCTGTTGACGATCATGGGAAAGAAGTTGTGACCGACTTCGTGAATGATTACCGAGATCAAGGCGTACTTGGTCGCTTTGCTGTAAGTCCCGTCGTCCTCAGGACGCGGTCCGTTAAAGCAGATCATCGGATACTCCATCCCATAAACCGGGCCGTTGACGCTGATCGCCACCGGGTAGGGATAGGGGAACGCGTATCGTCCGTAGACTTCAATCGTGTGGACGATCGCTTCGGTCGAATAGGTGCTCCAAAGCGGATTGCCCTCGTTGGGGTAATACGACATCGCCATCACGGTATTCCCTTCGACCTCGACACCCATCGCATCCCAGATGAATTTGCGACTGGCGGCGAAGGCAAAGTCGCGGACTTTTTTAGCCTGGAATGCCCACGTTTTCGTCCCCTTCGCACGACTCGTCTCGTTCGCTTTGGCTTCTTCGGGCGTGATGATCATGACCGGTTTTTCAGCCGAACGAGACGATTCGAGTCGTTCGATCCATTGCGGATTCAATACTTCATCGGCATTCTGCAATTCCCCGGTTGCCGCGACCACCATGTCGCTTGGCACCGTAATGCGAACGTCAAAGTCACCCAGTTCGAGCGTGAATTCGCCACGTCCTAAAAATTGCTTGTGTTGCCATCCGGTGTAGTCCGTGTAGGCGACAACACGAGGATACCACTGAGCAATCTCGTAAATGTAGTTTTCGTCCTTCTCGAAGAACTCGTAGCCGCTGCGGGCACGGATAATCTTGCTGTCGACGATGTTGTAACTGTATTTGACCTTCAATTGCGTCGAAGCCCCCGGTGCAAGAGGCTCCGGCAAATCGATTCGCATCATCGTTTTGACAATCGAATGCGGCAGCGGTTGATCTTCGCCATCAGTGACCGATTTGATTTTGTAGCCCCCTTCGAAAGTCGAACGGGCTAACAGCGAACGAATCGCGTTAAATTGGACTCGCGGATACATCGACGGTGCCGGCGCGGTCGTGACTGCGTCGGAGTCGGGCTTGAAAATGTTCTGATCCAGTTGCAGCCAAACGTAGGACAATGGATGGGGGGATTGATTGTGGTAGTCGATCGCCACCGTACCGCGAATTCGTTGGTTCGCGTCATCCAAAGTGACATCAATGTCATAGTCGGCGCGTTGTTGCCAATAACCGGGGCCAGGGGCCCCCGACGCCGTTCGGGTGTCCGTCGGCGTCGGTAACCAAGAATCGATTTGGAAGAATCGATCGGTCGAATCGCTGTGTTTCGAATTCGACAAGAATTGGGCGTTGGCGGTTTGCCAACCGAACAGCATGGTGGCGAACAAGAAGCTGACTCGGATCAGCTGTGGACTGACTGGCAAAATGGTTTTCACTGCGGCAACATCGTGATTGCGAGTAATCAGGTGGACGGTTTTTGACCTAGTTTAACCAGCTTGCCAAGATTTGAGGTGGGGCTACCCAAAATTGTTTCATCCTTGATCGGCTGCGTGATCGATGGCAACCACTATGGCGATAGACGGGCGGTTTTCCTGGCCGCGCTCTAGGTAGATAAGCAGACGTTTTTCGCCAGCGTAACCGCTTCGACGCTAGCCATTTGCTGATTTTCATCAAAATGCAAATCGCAGGAGTGAACCCACCGCTTTAAGTAGCGGAGCGGCGCAAGCCGCCCGGTGTAAACCGAACGTTTTTACTCGCCTCAACCGGACGGCTCGCGCCGTGCCGCTACGAAAGTAGATGGGATTGGGCGCAAGTCGCCCGTTAGATTGCTGTCGCACCAACCGTTTTTAATAGCGGAGCGGCGCAAGCCGCCCGGTAAAGCTCGAACCTTTTAATCGCCGCACCGCTAACAGAGTGGGGCGATTAATAGAGTAATGCGATAAACGTTTAGCTGAGGAGGCCGGCCAAGTCATCGGCGAGCAGATCGAGCACTTCGTCATCGTCGTCGCTGCCACTGTCGAAACCGTTTGCCACAGCAACGCGGGTCGTTTCCGAACCGCTCGGGGTGTCAACCGACACCACCTTGCTGTCACCGCTGGACAATTCCGCGAACACGGAATCGGTCACAGGCTCAACCGTTTGTGACGAATCGGTGGTTGGAAGCATTGCCGTGGCGACTTGTTCGCCTTCACCACTGACGCCGGTCGGTTGCACTCGACGACTCAGTTCATTGATGACCTGCAGTGCATCCAGCGCGGTTACCGCTCGGTCACCGTTGACGTCCACGTAATAGGAACTGACGAATACCGATTCACCTTCGGCGCCCGATGGCACCGCTCGCGCCATTTCGTTGATCACGTGCAACGCGTCGATCGGGGTCACTTGACCGTCATTGTTGACGTCCGCAGGCAGTCGAGTGTTCTGCAGCGGCGATTCGCCTTGCCCATTCGATCCGACCGTAATGCTCAACGCTTCATAGCGAATTTGCGACGTTGGGACGGGATCATCTTCCTCGAACAAAAGTGTGTCCTGGAACGGCGATGCATCCGCAGGCGACGCGGCAATGGTGCTTTGGCCGGGCGCGATGGCATCAAAGAAAATCGTAGCCAACTGGGTTGGATTCAGATTCGGGAAATCGCCATCGTCGGCATTGGTTTGAGTGGTGACACTACCAAATTCGTCAATGATTCCCAGTCGTGATGCCGTTCCAACCCCAGCCCCAGTGTTAAAGTTCGAGCCAAAGGTGACATCAAAGTTGAAACGGTCGCCGAGATTGGTATTGGCCGGACGAATCGAATCCGAATCGTACAGCATGTCCAAGAAACCTGCGAAGACAGCTGTGCTGTTGTTTCGCAGATCTTCGACATTGACTCGAACCCCAAAACGATCGCCGACATTGATTTGGCTGCTGGTAATGGGTTGCCCGCCAGCATTCACTAGGTCCAATCCAATCAAAACTTGATCATCTGCATTGGCATTGCCATAGGCCAATGTGACCTGAGCCGTGCTGCGAATGCCTTCGTCGGTCACGATGACATAGGTGAATTGGTCAAAACCCGTCGCGGTTGGATTGTTGGTCGGACGATAGTTGAAGTAGTCGTCGCTTAAATCGCTTGGCGTGTTATTGTTGTTGACCGTGATCGTGCCGTTTTGCGGCTGGACGGTGACACCAAATTCCTGCAACGTTTTGCCAGCGAATTGGTCATTGTCCAAGACATTCAATCGGGCAGCGGTTGCCGACGATGCCGAAATGGTGGCACCCGTCGAATCGACGCCTTGCATGAACGCGTCATCGACTGCGGAAACAAACGTTCCGTCGCTCGCGAAGATCACGAATTCGTTTTGCCCCAAGCGAAGCTGGCTCGGCGTCAATGCAACGTCTTGTCCTAGCAGCACGGTTTCGCTGCGAGGGTCATCCGCGGGATCGGCGGTAAACACGGCCACACCCGGTGACAATGCTTCGAAGGTGATCGTGAACAGCTCGGCTTTGCCGGTAAATGGCGTCGGATTGTTGACGATTTGGACGCCGCCGACATCATCGATCAAACCTGGCTTCTGCGAATTTCCTTGCTGGAAAGTCCCACCCGAGAACAGCGGGCCAAAGGTGATGTCAAATGGGAACGCCGGATTGGCGGTCGAGGCCACCGTTTTGACCAATTCGTCGGTGTACAACAAATCGAGGAACGCCGATGCAACGCCTTCGGGATCGCGAACGTCGGCAAGGTCAAGCTCGTCGACCAACACGCGGACGCTAAAGCGATTCGCGGTTGGGTCGGTTGAATTGAGTTGCAGATTGGTGATCGGAGTGTTGTTGAGCGGGTCCAAGAATTCGATTGAATAATCGACCAAGTCATCGCTCTGCGAACCGGGCAACAGATTGATCGTGACCTCGGCACTCGAGGTCGATCCTGCTCCATCTTGGATGCTGTAGGTGAACTGTTCGGTACCGGTGAAATTGCTGGCGGGCGTATAGCGGAGCGATTGGCCGCCGCCGATGATCGTGACCGTTCCTCCGGCACTTCCCGGTGTCACGCTAGCGATCGACAATCCGCCCGACAGGCTGGCGACGTCATTGTCCAGCACGTTGAGGGCTCGGTTCTGCGAGCCTTCGGGAATGCTGAAGGAGTCGTCGATCGCAATCGGGACATTCGATTGGAACGTGACATCCACGGTCACCGTGGCCGTGTAGAAATTGTTGAACGCGTCGCTGACGGTGTAGGTAAAGACGTCGCGTCCGGTGAATCCGTTTTGCGGTGTGTAGAAAATCGAACGTCCACCGTCGTCATCGGCGATTCGTACAGTACCGCTGGTGCCGTTGTTGTTGAACGAAACGATCGTCAACGGATTTTCGGGGGTCTCGAAATCGTTCGCCAACACATCGAGTCGAACGGGATTGCTGTTGCGAGAAACCTGCAAATTCAAATCGTCATTGGCAACGCTGTTGGTTGGCAAAATCGAAACCAGGACGTCTTCCACTTCACCGGTTTCCGCAAAACCGGCTGGGCCAAGACCCGAGGTTTGGCTCAAACGGAAACGAGCATAGGTGGTTCCGGTGATTGCGGTCGAGGGAACAGGAACGTTGACGGTTTGAGTGGCTCCGATGGCACCGCTAGCGACCACCACTTCGGTCAATCGTTCGGTGGTGGGATTGAAGGTTCGGTCGCCATTAAAGTCGACGAAGCCTTGCAAGTAGGCGGGGCTGCCGGTGGTATTGGTGACCGTGACGGCAAATTGGCCGGTGGATCCCAAACCAAACGGCGTCGCTTGAAACACGCCATCTTCGTCATCGCTTCCATTGTTGTCGTCGCCATCGGCCCCGACGCTCGGTTGACCGTCCAGTTCACGGTCCACCGTCGAACCGATCGTCAAACCGGTGGTAATGCCGTGCGAGGCACCGCCAACCGCCTCGGTCGTCAAATAGGTGTTCGGAGCATCGCCAAAGTCACGCGATGGCAAGTTGCCAAAGTCCTTGTCAAAGACGGCCGAGCCATCAAAGACAACGGTCCATTCGCCACCGGCTGGGAAGGTTTGTACGAAACCGGCTTCCACCACTTCGCGAATGGTGTAGGTGCCCGGACCAGGGAAATTGATCGTGTAAGATCCGTCCGCTCGAGTGGTCGCGTTGGGTTCGCCAAGGTCAGGCCGATCGTCGCCGTCCAAGTCCAAATAGATGTAAACGCCTTCGATTCCCGGTTCGCCGGGATCTCGCAGCCCATCGCCGTCGTTGTCGCTGAACTTGGTACCAGTGATATCGGATTGCACTTTGGTAAAGCCAAAGTTTACGCCGCCGACGGTGCCTCCGGACGTGGTGACCGGATTGCTGGTCGCGGTGCTAGCGACAAACTGAACCGATGGGGCGATGGCGACAACCGTTTGCGTGCCGGTGCCCGCAGGCAAGGTATAGCTTCCGTCGGTTCCAGTCACGGTCCGCGTTTCGCTCGAATCGAGCACGCCGTTGCCGTTTGCATCAAGGAAAACGGTAACGCTAGCGAGTCCCGCGTCGGCGGCACCGTTGCCGTCACGATTCAGGTCGTTAAACACCCGCCCGGTGATCGAACCGCCGACGGTGCCGGTGGAAAGGACATGCGAAAGAGTCTCGGCCGATTTTTGGGTACCAAACAAACCTTCGGTTCGCGAGAAACGGTCGGTCGTAAACGCAATATCGGTGTCATCGACGGTACCGAAAATTCCGTCGTTGCCCACGCCTGCAAAGAATTCTTCGGCTTGCTGTGGACCGCCTTCGTCGATCAAGTTCCCGACCAAGTTGGTACCGTCGGTGTGTCGCAACCCAAACGTGTGCGATGCTTCATGCGAAATGGTGACCGCCAATTGACGTGCGATCGCATCAAGTTGACTGACGGCGTTGGAGATTGGGAACTGAGCAGCAAAACCGTTGATCGCGTCAACCTGAACCACCCCAATGCTGGTCAAATCAAAGTTGCCAAGGTCAATCGCGGTCGCAATCGGGCTTGCCAAACCAAAGTCGGCGGTCGTACCGCCAACGATGATGCGTGTGACCAGCGGATTGGACCCAGGGTCGTTATGGGTTTCGCTACTGACGATCGTCACGCCGTAGTCGCCGGGAACACCGGTGTTGGCGTAATCGCCATTGCTGCCGTTGATTCCGATATCGGCAAAGTGCTGGAACACTTGCTCCATCGTATCGGCCACCAATTGATCATAGGCAGCATCATTGGCGATTTCGATGCCGATATCCGGGAGCGAATCCCGCAGCGACGGATAACGGATGATGCCTCCGATTGGGACACCGTTGGCCCCGCCGAGCGAATCGCTGTACTGGTCCGGGGTCAGTGTTCCGCCGTCGAAATCAACAAAAATGACTTGGTTGGCACCGATCGGCAATTTCTCGGTGGTCGGGCGATAGGTTCGCAATCCAATTTTATAGTCGGGGGCACCGACGTTCGCGGCGACTTCGACGTAATAGCGGCCGTCTTCGGGGACCACCTGAGCAAACGCGGCATTGCCCAAGGTTTGAATCGGTGAATTTGCCGGGACGCCTGCCGATTGCAAGTCATCGACCCCGTACCAAATTCGGCCGCCTTCATCGTAGACCGTGTATTCGACCGCAGACCCTTGCGTGGCAATATCAAGGATATCGCCCGCCTTTAGATCAAAACCATAGACGTCCACGTCAGTATTGAATCCACCCCCCAGCGGAGGCCGAGTCCCAAAGCTGAACGTTCCGCTGATGTCGATCGTGTTGCGTTTCCCCGCTTCATTACCGAGCGGGATGATTTCGGCATCGGTGTAAAAGTCGTTTTGGCCGAGCGTCACCAACGCTTCTTTTTCGACATACGAGAACGATGTCACCGTGCCGATGTTGCGAGGCCCGTCAAAGGTGGGCAGCTGCGTCAACGGAACGGTTGGAATGTCCGCCGCCATCAATTGACGTTGTTCGAGGCCTTCGAGCATCAGCGTTCGTTTACGCAGCCCTCGCGACGTCAAATTTCGTTTGACGCGTTTACGTGGAGTGCGGGTCGGTTGGGGGGCGCTAGATGTCGATGCTTGGATCGATTCACTGCGTTTGATCATCGAGGGTCTCTTGCCAAACGTTCTGCCAAGGGATTCACGTGACAATGCCGGTTTTGTCGCGATTCTGCCCAAGGGCGTCAAATCAATGACGCTGCGAGGTGGATGTATTCGTCTTCTGTCGTAATTTTGCCGCTCTTCTCCGCAAGCCGCTCTTCATTCTCGGTAGCCAAATGACTGGGGACCAGCCAAAGACTAAGTGCGATCCATCGGTCGGAACTCTAAATTGCTCGGGGGCGCTTTAAACTGCATCGGTAAATTCGATTGGGCGCCATCGGCTATTTAGTGAACGCCTTCCCATTCCGAAACTTAGTCACAATAGGAAAGAGATTGCAAATGAGAGGGACCTAGGGGAAAAGGGACGAGTTGCGATTCTAATTGCACCCTTAGACGTGTCAACGAAACGCTGCACTTCGGACGCGTCATTCGCAACGGAAGTTCCGGTTGCACCGAAAAATCGGTCTAAATGGACATCGGATGACCATCCCCGTTGCCAAGATTCCCTTTCATCGGGGGGCAGATTGTCCCGGCAGGTGACAGGTGTTCATGTCACAGCGGGCTGCCGACCAACGCCAACCACGTCGACTAGCCGGCGTTTTCGAAAACGAAGTTGCCCCAGCGCACAAAAAAAATCCCGTCCGGCGCACAAAAAAATCCCGCGAACGAATTCGCGGGATTTTGATGATGGGTATGCCGTGACGCCGGTGGAAGCTACCAAATGTATTCGGCACCGACCGAGAAACCTTGGATCACCAATTGATCCGTTTGGTTTCGGTTGGGTCCAGGAGTCGATCCGGGAAGCGAGTCCGAGAAGCTGCGGATATTAGCGGCGTCGAGCGTTCCGAAGCGGACATCATCCACTGCGATCACGTGGTATGCCGATCGAAGGGTCCAGGAATGGCTCAGTCGATACAACAGCGTGGCGTCAAATTCTGCCATCACGGTGCTGTCTTGGTTGCCGTCGTCGAACTGTACCGAACCCGGGGTGGCACCAGCGGCTTCGGAGTTAAAGGCGAGGAACGAATTGCGTTTGATATCGTTCTGCATCCACGCTCCCTTGGCTCCGATGCCAAGATTGATTCCGGGCATCACGTTGTACCACAGGTCAAAACCAGCTTGGGGGCCGAACAAACGGTTCTTGTTGCGGTCGCTCGAGGTAAAGAAGCGGCGGTCGCTGCCGGTACCGTTGTTGTCGAGTCCGACGGTCGAGTAAATCAAGCGGTCGTCATAGCGGATGTGGCGAAGCCCCACCAACCACGAGCCTTGGAAGCGGCAGTAAGGACCGACGGTGCGGCGGCGATAGTTCAATTCAAAACTGTCGAAGCTGCTTTCCGTTGCAATCGATTGGCTGAGCGATTGATCGGTATCATCAAATCCGCCTGCGGGGTCGACCCCAAAATTGCTAATCACCGAGTACAGTTGGGCGTTGGGATCGTTGACGGTTGCCCGGCCGTCCCACTCTTGGCCACCCATGTAGGTGAATTCCATGTTGCCGCCCGCTCCGAAGATGAACGCAGCCGACAATCGCATGCCCGCTTCGAGATCATCGCTGTCAGCATCGCCGATATTCAAAACCGGCGTGCCGCTGATCCCTTGTGTGGTGATGACTTGGTTTCCGTTGCCGTTGTTGTGGCTCAGGAAGATTGCTTCGGCTGACAGGTCGTACCAACGCTGGGCACATTTGCCGGCGTCTTGGTAAGGCAGCAAGCATCCGATTGCCCCCTTCATGTAGCCGCGGCCCCAGAATTGGCATGCTTCGCAGCCATCGCCACGACAAAACATGCACAGGAAGCGTAGGTTCGTGCGTCCACCACAAGCTCGGCAACCTTCACGACCACATCCACCACACGCGGTGGCGTTTTGGCCGATGCGTCCTAGCAATCCGCCGCGACCGAGCATGCAACAGGAACCGCATCCGCAACCGCCGAAAATTCCCGGGTCACATTCATCCTGTTCGCCGTAGCCGCAATTGCCGCCACAGTTGCCATCGCAGCCAGCGCCGTCGCAACTGCCATCGCAGCCACCACCGAGCATGCCGCCACTATCACAAGCGGGACCATGAAATCCGACCGGCATCACGCCGCTCGACATGCCCAGTGGCATCGCCGTCCCGTTGTACATCGTTGGCGGTACCATGCCAGCGGGCGTCACATAGCCGCTGCCGGCATAGTCCATGTCGGCTTGGACCACGCGGGGCGGTTGTGCCTGTGCTTCGGGAAGACCAGCCCAAAACGCAAAGACCGCTGTGGCAAACAGAGTTAAACAGGTCGCTTTTATTGGAATCATTCGGTGCATTGCAAACGTCTCCGCGGCAATCGCCGCCTCGCTATCGGCCGGTATGGAAAAGCCGGGGTATCAAAAGCGGGAACGAAGCAATGTCGGCCCATCCACTGGACCGCTGCTATCGATGACCGTTACCGCGACCCTCGCCGTAACAGCCTCAGGCACGGTTGATCCCTCTCGACGCGATATCGCAACGATTAAAACCAAGCCCACCTTTTTCCCCCTCGATTGGCTTTGAAGCAAATCATGCCGTACATTGAATCCTGAAAAATCATGATTCTGGAACGTTCGACATAACTCCTTCACGCGGATTTATCGGCACAACCGGACGCGAAGGTTTGGTTATTCCGCCAGATACGTTCAGGAAAAATTTTCCGGTCAATATCAAAAATTGCTATCATCGGCCTTTGCGAGGGGGCGTCCCCCCTTTCACCATGGTTCATCCAAGCCGGTGAAGAATCGATCACCGAAAAGACGGTTGTCGCCATGAGTCATCTTTCCTCTGCGGATTCCAAGACCGCACCTCGTTCCCCAGCAGGGAACGCCGAATCGGTTCGCGAGATCCTGACGCGACTGGGGCCGCCGCCCGCGGATATCGCCGACCGTTGGTGCCGACAAGCTCGCGCGATCGCCGACGATATCGCTTTGCGGACCGGGCAACCCTTGCCCCCGATCGATCTAGCCGACTGGTTCGTGGACGATCACGGCACGGTGGGAGTTCGCTCAAGTCCAACGAATTGGGAATTTCCCGCCGTTGATGATTCCGTCTCGTCACAGCCCACAACGGCGAGTGAAGTGGACGCAATCAACCAACAGCGGTTAGCGGATTTTCGCAACCAGATCGGCAGCGAGGCGATGCCATCGCAGACGTCGCACGATCAACCGGCAACATCGGACACGCCGGAACGCATCGGCGACGTGGTGGTCGACGCCAGTGACAATCCCGTCGGTGATATCGACGAGGACGATGGCGACGCGGCGTCGACCAAGACGGATGCCCGAAAGCGGCGGCGCCGCTGGCCAACGTCGACTCCGCGTATTGCCGCCGCGGCGCTAATTGTCCTGGTGTTGGCGTTGGGATGGTGGCTAGCAGGGAACGCTTTGTTCGTCGCTGATTCGCCCGACACAATATTGCCAGACTCGAAATCGTCCGAAACATCAGACGCTGCTGGATCGAGTCCTGGCGATGCTCGCTCCGACACCGTTTCGCCTGGCAACGCTTCGAGTAAGACATTTGATACGTTACCGCCTCAGACACTCGAGTCATTTAGCATTACGGATGCGGTGGTTGATTCAGACAACTTGCTGGTGGATCCCACGTCGGTTTTGCCTTTTGATGCATTGGTTCCCGATAGGGCGAGTCCGACCTTTCCACCGGGTCTCGAGACATCACCGCAGTCTCAGTCCGCTGGCTCAATATCATTATCAAACCTAGATGACGACGCCGACGACGATCCTGTTGACGTGACTTCGATTGATGGATCGTCGTTGTCGGTCGGTGTTGGCGATGCGGATGTGCCCACGGCGGATGCTTTGGCGATGCATCCGGAAACCGAGGCCCCCGAGTCACCGCAACGAGTGCGGACGGTGAAGGTGCAGTCGTTTCAATTGCCGGCGGTGGAGGAGACGGTGGAAACGCAGCCGATCGGCGATTGGCCGGCCAGCGATACGGTTCTGGATCGTCTTTCGCTCGAATTCCCGTTGCCGATTCCAATCGCGATGAAACGTAGTCCTGCGTCCTCGGCAAATCCCAACGCTCTCTTTGATTTTCGCGACACTCGCAATCAAACCTTGCTCGCGTTGCTCTGTCGCGATTCCGACCAACTTGCGTTTCAGTGGCAGGACACTGCCAAGTCGAGTTCTCAATCCAGTCTGCTGCTGCACGGGCGACTGCGAGATTCGACCGGCAACGTGATTTATTTTCGGCCGCGAATCGAGGCGGATGCGTGGGCGTTATCGTTTGATCAATCGGATTTTCATCCCAGTTGGGATTTGGGCGGTTTGCTGCCTGCGAAGGTGACGCGATTAAAAATTGACTTTGATTTGCCCGACGAGGTGGAAGAGGCGTGGATCGAACCGATTGATGCGGCGTCGCCGCGACGGACCAGCGGGATTGCGGTGCTTGCACTCAAAGACAACGAAAATGTTCGAGTCGGACTGCGGTTTGACATCAAGTGCACGACGAAATTAGCGTGTCAGATTCGTATTGCCGGGCGGTTGGACCCTGCCTTTGCTTGGCAGACGTTTACCGAATCGGGGCTGGCAAATTTTGCCAACTCGCTGCTCAGCCAATCTGACCTCGTCCAACAACAGATTGCCAGCATCGAAGCGATCTACGACCGTGCCGACACCGACGCACGACGCATCCTCCGACCTCGTCGCACTGCAATCAAGACACATGCCGAACAGTTGACCGAATTGTCGCGGCGTGTTGCCGAATTGCAATCTTTGCTGGCTCTGTTACAAACATCGGCAAAGCTGCGATTTCAAGTTTTCGTCCGCTGGTCCGATAGCGAACAAGTCATACTGGCGCAACAGGAGTAGAACCGATGCGATGTTTCTGGGTTGAGAAAAACGAAGCCGGAGAAGTGAACGCCTCGCTAACCGATCAACCTACCTCCATCTTTGACGACGTCGAAACGACCTCGCCACGCATCCGCGTCCAGGTACAGTATTCGTCGCTGAACTACAAAGATGCTCTCGCGGCAACGGGGCACCCTGGAATCGTTCGCAAATTTCCGCACATCCCCGGCATTGATGCCGTTGGCGAAGTGATTCAAAGCGAGGACGACGCGTTCCAGACAGGCGACGCGGTGATTGTGACCGGACATCAATTGGGAGTGACACGTCTCGGTGCATGGGCCGAACAGATCGACGTGCCTGGTTCGTGGGCTGTGCCGCTGCCGGACTCTTTGACGGCCGTGCAAGCGATGGCGCTGGGTACCGCTGGATTTACGGCAGCTCAATGCGTCGGGGCCTTGATCGATCACGGCGTGGCACCCGAATCGGGAACGGTGGTGGTGACTGGCGCTACCGGCGGTGTCGCCAGTTTGGCAATTTCATTGCTGGTCAAACTGGGATACACCGTCGCCGCAGTGACCGGGAAAGAAAGTGAGCATGCAAATTTGAAGAAGCGTGGTGTCGATACCGTGTTATCACGCAGCGAGTTTGTAGACGAAAGCAAGCGGCCGCTATTGAGTGCCGCGTACGCTGGGGCGGTCGATACGGTGGGCGGAAAAATGCTCGAAACGCTGCTGCGAACCACATCGTACCGCGGCTGCATCGCGGCCTGTGGGCTGACCGGCGGAAACGAACTGCATACCACCGTCTATCCGTTCCTATTACGCGGAATCACGTTGTCTGGAATCGATTCCGCGATGTGTCCGATGCCCGAGCGGAACAAAATTTGGCAGCAATTGGCGGGTCCTTGGAAACCGGATGATCTGGATGCCCTGACGCACGTTCACTCCATGGACGAATTGTCGTCACTAGTTGAGACCATCTTGGCCGGAAAAATGGTCGGCCGGGCCGTGGTGCAGATAAAGTGATGCGGCCCTAATCGCTCTGGGGATGCGTTTCCCGGGCGGGGCTATCGCATTCCCATCGCGAATCGGCCACAATGTCGATCAAATGAATTGGCTCCCTCAACTGTCAACGACTCCTAAACAGCGGCACCGACGATTCCGTTCGGGGGCTAGTGCAGTTGCGTCTCGCGCTAGCCAAACAAAGGGCAGTCGCCGTCTGAGTCACGAGCGACTTGAACCGCGTCATCTGATGGCCGTCTTTGCTCCGTCGCCGACCGCAGTCGACGGAGCGATAGACAGTCTGCGAGATGCAATCATTCAGGCCAACCAAAACTCCGAAGACGACACGATCGAGTTGGACGCGGGCCTGTATCTCTTGAGTTTAGAAAATGTTGCTGGCCAAGAGAACACGGCAAGCAGCGGAGATCTGGATCTCAGCGAAAGCAACTTTACCGTGACG
>NZ_ANOG01000345.1 GCF_000346295.1 Rhodopirellula maiorica SM1
AGTGGAGACCCGTGCAATAACGCGGGGGCAAAACCCGCGTGTGCGTTGAAATCACGCGGGGATGTCGGTAGCAGGCGGTCGCATGTGAAAACGCAGATTGTGGGGGCTGTAGCGAATTTGGCTAGACCCCGACGATGACAGCGTTATCGACGCAGATTTAGCAGCTCGTCGAGCAATTGTTGACTCGTCGTGATCACCCGGCTGTTCCCTCGGTACTGCGTGCTGGCCAGCACCAAGGCGATCAAGTCCTTGCCGATATCGGTGTTACTCAGTTCCAACGCACCACCAATAACACTGCCGATCCCGTTTTGTCCGGGGCCGCCTTGAACGGGAAGGCCGGTGTTGACCCCTTGAGCATACAAGTTCAGCCCGCGAGCTTCCAACCCGGCGGGGTTAGCAAAACGAGCGAGTTGAATTTTGCCTAGGTCACGCGAGATCCCGTTGCTGAAAACCCCTCGAATCGTACCGTCTTCGCCAATCGCAAAACTGTTCAAGACCCCCGGCCCGCTGCCGTCTTGCTGCGTCGCTGCAAGCGTCGAGTTTTCGGTCGCGAGGCCCGAGACACGGCCAAAGTCGACGGTGATTTGCAGCGGCGAAACACTCGGCGTTCCCTCACGTGCGATGGCAATTTGGTCATTCGTTGCGTTGATGAAATTGCCGTTGCCGTCGAATTTGATCAACCCCGTGCCGACAGCGATGTCGGTACCGTCACCGGATTCGTTGCCGCTGCTGTCGGCGAACCAACGGTAAACCGTTTGCTCGTTCGTGCGACTTTCCAGCGTCGTCGACATGCGGACATTGATCGGCACGCCGAGCGAGTCATAGACGACAAAGTCGCTGACTGCACTTTGCCCGGTGGCTTCTTGGACGGTTCCGAAAGCCAAGTTGGGGGTCGTCACGTCGCCATCGAGACCGACGATACGGAATGCCGATAGATCGATGTCCAACGCATTGGATTCGCCGTTATTGCTGACGAATTGAATCTTTCCGTCTTGGATATAGCCGCCTGCGGAAATGGTGCCGGTTTGGCCTGGCAAATTGTTTTCCGATTGCGGAATTGGATTTTGTGCGTCGACTTGGACCGTTTGGATCCCCGAGGATTCTTCGACAAAATCGATGAAGTCTTGAAGCGTGGTCGTTTCGGTGATTTCAAATTCTTGGGTGCCGAGCGCCCGCTCTCCTTTACGGCCGCTATAGCTGAGCGTTCCCAATTGAAATGCTTGTTCGTAGGTGACGCCGTCCCGTTTCAGAACATCTGTCAACAGCGTGCCGGCATTGATTTGCGGGCCGTCCATGTCGAGCGTTTTATTGCCAGCGATGCTCAGGTCCGAAATTTCGGCGTCCGATTTTCCGTCGGTGTAGGTTTCACCAGGCGAGACGGTATCAACCAAATAGAAGTTGTTTTGGTCATTCGACAGGTTGCGATAGATCTTGATTTCGTTGTAGTTCGGAAATCCATCGGTGATCGAAGGGGTTGGCGGCGTGGGAAAGTCGGACAGTGAAATACGTCCCGCCACGATGTTTTGCGGTCCGATCATCACGCTAGGACGTGTTTCCGGTTCACCCGCGCGACCGTACGTGATCATGTAGGTGTAGTTGCCGGTCAAGGTATCGGTGTCAAGTTCATTGGACGTCAACGGCGTGGCGCCGGTATCGCTGAAGCTTGCACCTGCGGTTGCCGAACCGAGCTGGAAAAATTCGTCGCCATTGGGGCCGGTGCGATAAACGTTGACCGTGGGGTAATCGCCTCCGTTGGGGTCTGCGGGCAGATTACCAAGGTTCACGCTGCCGCCGGAGCCGACGGTGACACTCAGCTCACCACTCGGGGCGGCTTCGTTGCCTTGGCTGTCGACCAACGCAACCCGGTATTTGTAAGTGCCCGCTGCTAATGTCCCCACACCGCTTGTGTCGACGGTGATGTCGGTTTGATCCGAAAGCGGAGCACTTTCAATGACAACGCTGCTGCCATCGGCACGAGGCACTTTGGCATCCCCAAGCTGCAAACTCTGAATAATTTGACCTTGGGTTGCGATTTCACCTTCAGGTGACAGAGTTCCTTCGAAGGAAACATTTTCGGTCGCTTTCGCCACGCTCTCGGTACCGAGCGGAACCGTCATCGGAACGAGTTCGGATTCCTGCAGTCGAAATTGTTCATCGACGCCGTATCCAAGCAATCGCTGGCCAGTCGAATTCACCAGCTCGGCACTGCTATTGAGTTTAAAGATGCCGTTTCGGGTGTAGAGCTGTTCCCCGGATGCTCCCTCGACAATAAAGAAGCCATCACCTTGGATCGCCAAATCCGAAGGGCTGCTGCTGATCTCGATCGTCCCTTGGTTATGGTTTGCCGCGATTTCCGCGACTTGAACCCCAAGTCCGATTTGCCGAGGATTGGTGCCCCCGTTGTCTTCCGTGGGCCCCCCGCCGAGCGATAGGGTTTGCAGGAACTGAGTCGCGAAGACGGCCTCGGACGACTTGAAACCGACGGTCTGCGAGTTCGCCAGGTTGTTTCCGATCACATCGATCTGTGTTTCGGAAGCCGAAAGTCCCGTGAGGGCGGTGGTCAGTGCTGAGGTTAATCCCATCGACTTAATTTCCTATCCGCGTCGCCGGATAGAAAAAAAGTCGATTTTCAAGAGCGGCCGAACAGCCGCTGTTGTAATCGTCAAACTCTACCCAGTCTGAATTTCTCGTATGTTGTTAATCTCCATCGTCTTTTCACCCACGTGAACTTTGACAGAACGTGTATTGTTATCGTCACTAGTTTCCACAGTGATGCGGTCGACTACCCCATCCACGGGGCTGGCGTCGTCCGCAAGCCCTTGAACGGTGCGTCCGATCAGCCCGCTGGCGGTGACCAGTTCCTGGCTGTTTGAAAGATTATTTAGCGTTGAAGTTAACTGATCGGTCGCCCCAATTTCTCGAATCTGACTGATCTGTTGGATCATTTCTGCATTATCGGTCGGATTCAGCGGATCTTGATTCTGCAGTTCGCTGATGAGCAGCTTCATGAAGCTGTCGGTGTCGACCGACGAAAAGCTATCATTGGTGCTTGATTGTCCAGCCGATTCTTGAGCGGTGAAGCTTGCAGTGCCGGTTTGGCTGATTTGCGACATGGTCGAAACCTTTGATATGGACGAATTTAGCAACGCGGGCGATTCCCGAGTCGTACCGCCGGTTGTACGAACAAGCTTGCCGAGAGAGCGAGAGCAATCTTTTTAAGGAGCGGGGAGCTGAGGTGCTGCTGTTGGAACGATGGGTCAAAGCGACTGAGCACGACTGTACAGGGAAATATTCTTCCCCTTTTGGCTCGCACGGATGCTGTGCCCACCGTTGCGTCGCGGTTGGTCATCGAATAGCCTCAGAGAAAACGATAGCAAGCGAATCGGTTTTCCGTGTTTGCCGTTTCTTTCAGCCTGATCAGTTTTCAAGAGCAAAGGAATGAAAATATGTTGGCGTTGATGGTTTGGTTGATCGCCTGCGGATCTGCAATCTTGGCCCTGGTTTGGGCTTACCGTTTCTATCGGGAAATGATGGGGGCGGACGAAGGCAATGCCTTAATGCAAGAAATTGCTCAAAGCGTTCGCCAGGGAGCCGATGCCTATCTGAAACAGCAATACAAATGGGTTGCAATCGTTTTTGTCTTTGTGGCGATCCTGTTGGCCATCGCGGCGTTTGTGTTGCGGGTGCAGAACGCATTTGTGCCGATCGCTTTTTTGATGGGAGGATTTTTCAGCGGGCTGTGCGGTTGGTTCGGGATGAAGACCGCGACCCACGCCAGCAGCCGCACCGCAGCCGGTGCACAGCGGTCACTTAACGATGGCTTGCAGATCGCATTTCGCAGCGGCGCCGTGATGGGATTGATCGTGGTGGGCATGGGGCTTGTGTACATCTGTTTCTGGTTCGCCCTGCTGTATTGGCTGTTGCCGTTGATCGACGAAACCTACGCGATGAGTTTGCAACAGATCTCGGTCGCGATGCTGTCCTTTGGAATGGGAGCAAGTGCGCAGGCGTTGTTTGCACGTGTCGGAGGAGGCATCTTTACCAAGGCCGCCGATGTCGGTGCCGACTTGGTCGGGAAAGTCGAACAGAGTTTAAAAGAGGACTCACCACGCAATCCTGCCACGATCGCTGATAATGTGGGTGACAACGTGGGTGACGTTGCCGGGATGGGAGCCGATTTGTACGAATCCTATTGCGGATCGATCTTGGCAGCTTCGGCGCTGGGGGTGGCTGCATTTCAATCGGGCCGTGGATTGCCCGAGGGTTATGATGTGACCACGGCACAGTTGCATGCAATGTTGTTGCCGCTGGCGATCGCAGGCGTGGGGATTTTGCTCTCGATTGTCGGGATCTATGCCGTCAAAACGGGAGACGAGCCGACACAGAAAGCACTGCTAAAAGCCCTCGGCAAAGGGATCAACCGATCTTCGTGGTTGGTCATGGTTGCAGCGGTGGGGCTTTCGGTTTGGTTGATGCCGCCCGTACCCGGCACGATGATTTTCGGGATTGTTCCCGGCATCGCCATCAGCATTATCGTCGGGCTTGTTGCGGGTTGGGGCATTGGCCAATGGACCGAACGCGTCACCAGTGACGAGTACGCGGCGACACGTAAATTGGCAAAACAGGCCGAGACCGGCCCTGCGACGATCATCATCTGTGGGATTGCCGACGGAATGCTCAGCACCTGGGTGCCGGTTGTGATTGTGTGTGCGGCGATGCTGTTGTCGTTTGGGTTCGCCAATGGTGGTTCGTTCAACGATTTAAATAGTTTTTCGTTGGGATTGTATGGTGTCGGTATCGCTGCGGTGGGGATGCTGAGCACGCTGGGGATCACGTTGGCAACCGACGCGTATGGCCCGATCGCCGACAATGCCGGTGGCAATGCCGAAATGTCGGGGTTAGAGGACGTGGTGCGTGAACGCACCGATGCCCTGGATAGCCTCGGTAACACCACCGCGGCGACGGGCAAAGGATTCGCGATCGGGTCGGCGGCGTTAACCGCGCTGGCGTTATTGGCGGCGTATGTCGAAGGCGTTCGCGACGGTATGGTTCGCTGGGGTGACGAATACGTTCATCACGAAGACGTGACCCGTGATGGCGTGTATCAAATCACGCCCGATCTGCTCGTTGAAAAGACAGGGGATGAATCTGAGGTATTTCTCGTTTTGAATCCATCGATTGATAAGGGCGACGAAATTAAGGTGTGGCGAAATGCGACCGAAGCCATGCTCGATTCCTCGACGCTGACATTGCCAGGCGAGAATCATTTTGGGCGAGTCGATGCGATCGGTGCCTCGCTGGTTTCGGTGCGCAACGCGAATTTGAAAGATTTCTTGATCTTCTACGATGCGACGCTAATGAATCCTCGTGTCTTGGTGGGAGTCTTCTTAGGCGCGATGTGTACGTTCATGTTTTGTGCGATGACCATGAAATCGGTGGGCCGCGCCGCCCAAGGGATGGTGATCGAGGTGCGTCGTCAATTCGAAGCGAATCCGGGGATTTTGGATGGATCGGTCAAACCGGATTACGAGACACCGGTCAGCATCAGTACCAAGGCGGCGCAGCGAGAAATGATTTTGCCAAGTTTGCTTGGTTTGCTGATGCCAATCGTGGTGGGCGTCGTGCTTGGGGTCGGTGGCGTGTTGGGATTGTTGGTCGGATGTTTGACAAGCGGTTTTTGTTTGGCCGTCTTTATGGCCAATAGTGGTGGATCGTGGGACAATGCAAAAAAATATATCGAGGCGGGAAGTCACGGTGGCAAAGGCAGCGATGCTCACAAAGCGGCGGTTGTCGGAGACACAGTAGGAGACCCGTTTAAGGATACGAGCGGACCCAGCTTGAACATCTTGATCAAATTAATGAGTATGGTGAGCGTTGTCGTTGCAGGCTTAGTCGTTCGCTACTCGCTTGTTGCGATGGGAATTTTCTAAGCGAACGATTCAATAACCTCAACCAGACATGACAAATCGAATCACTGGGATTCTGACTCCCCACATCACTCCGGTCGACTCACAGGGACGTGTCGACGAAGACCGCTTGTGTGAATATATCGATTGGCTGATTGAACGGGGCGTCGATGGGCTGTACCCCAACGGCAGCACTGGCGAGTTTGTTCGTTTTACTCCCGAAGAGCGCCGGCGAATTATCCGTGTAGTCGTCGATCATACTGCCGGTCGCGTGCCGATTTTGGCGGGGGCGGCCGAGGCGAACGTCAAAGAAACGATCGCGGCCTGTGATGCGTATGGCGAAATGGGAGTTCGCGCGGTGGCGATCGTTGCTCCCTTCTATTACCGGCTGAGCTCCGAAGGGGTGTACGCCTACTTCAAAGAAATTGCCGACACCGTCTCGGTGGATGTGACGCTCTATAACATTCCGATGTTCGCATCGCCAATCGATTTACCCACCATCATTCGTTTGGCACAAGAATGTCCTCGAGTGATTGGAATCAAGGATAGCTCGGGTGACTTGCCGTTGATGATGCGAATGATTGCTGCGATTCGCCCGCTTCGTGATGACTTTAGTTTCTTGACCGGATGGGACGCCGCACTCGTGCCGATGTTG
>NZ_ANOG01000346.1 GCF_000346295.1 Rhodopirellula maiorica SM1
CGTCGGCAGCGTCGGACGCCCTGATTTGATGGGGGTCAAAAATACCGATTCGCTCGCCAAATCGCTCTACCAATCAGTCCAGAATGCCTTTACCCAACTGCCTGGCGAACTGACAATCTATCCCGCCCATGGTCCTGGGTCTCCGTGTGGTGCCGGAATCAAAGCGCCCGAAGGGGATCCCACGCTTGCTAAAGAGCGACAAGGCAATCCGTATTGGCGAATGAATGACGAGGCGATTTTCATCGAAGCGCTGCTAAGTGCCCAGCCGCCCGTGCCATATTACTGGCCGCGAATGAAGAAGATCAACTTAGCTGGTCCCGAAATTTTGGGAGAAACGCCACAGGTCCGGCGGCTGAAACCCAGTGCCTTCGATAAAGAGCTGCGGTCCAACGACATGCAACTACTGGACCTCCGGTTGATGCAAGCCTTTGCCGGCGGTCACATTCGCGGTGCGATGAACATTGGTTACAACGAGGTACTGTCAATGTGGGGAGGCTGGATGCTCGATCCGGATCGCCCGATCGCGATTGTCAAACCGGCGGAGGGGAATTTTGAGGATCCGTTGGATTGGCTATCGCGTGTTGGGTTGACCAATGTCAAAGTCGCGCTCGATGGCGACATGAAGGCGTGGGTCAACTCGGGACGTGAATTCGATTCGTTCCAAACGATGTCGGTGCATGACGTGAAGCGGCAGTTCCCAACCGACCAAATGACGCTGCTGGATGTGCGTCAGCCGTCCGAATGGGACATGGGGCATATGCCCGGAGCGAAGTACATCTTCTTGCCTGAAATCCCCAAGCGAATGAGTGAGCTGGACCAACGCAAGCCGGTCGTCGTGTACTGCGGCAACGGTTACCGAGCCAGTGTGGCTGTGAGCGTGCTGCGCGCGAATGGCTTCGATGCAAGGACCGTTCCCGGGTCTTGGGACGCATGGACCGCGGCCGGTTACAAAGCGATGAAACCCGCGAAGCCCGGCAAGGCGAGTGATACAACGCGAACAGCCTAAGGATCCTGCGTGGACTCTCGTGGCATGCGTCTGCGCGGCGTCTCCTCCTTCTTCTTCTCTCTTATTTGGAAGCTTTTATCATGAAGCCTATTGGCATTTTTATGGCTGCGATCGTCGGATGTTTGGCGACAACGTTGTCGGCGACTGCGGCGAACAGCATCCCCGCAAACGGAGCAGACCCGAACATTAAAAAGTTCTCGATCGCCTTTGTTAACGACATTCATGCGCAACTGGAACCGCACCCAGAGTTGTTTTGGCGAGACGACCATTCCGAGCGTGTGCACAACGCGGGCGGGCTGAGCCGAATCGCCACCGCATTCAAGCAGCTCGAAGCCCAACGTCCCCACGGGATGCTGAAAATTGATGGTGGAGACACCTTTCAGGGCAGCGGTCCCGGTGCCTGGACCCAAGGCGAAGTCATGGTGCGACCGCTGAATGCACTTGGATTGGACGTCGCAGTCCCCGGCAATTGGTCGGTGGCCTACGGAGCAAAACAACTGCAATCACTCAGCGAAAAAGTCAACTATCCGATGGTCGCTGCCAACATCGTTGACGAAAAGACGGGGCAGAGGTCCTTTCCGCCTTATCTGGTCAAGCAAGTCAATGGCGTGAAGATTGGTTTGCTTGGCTTTACCGATCCCGATGTTCCCACGCGACAACCGCCGCACATGAGTAAAGGGCTCCATTTCCAGGCCGCCAAGGTGCTGCAGCCGCTGATCGACGAGCTTCGCAACGAAGAAAAGGTCGATGTGGTGGTATTGATCACTCACATTGGTTTGCACAAAGCCGTTCCGCTGACACGTCAGCTTCGCGGTGTCGACATTTCGCTTTCGGCGGACACTCACGAACGCACTTACGAACCGATCGAAGTGGGTGATGTTTGGGTGGTCGAAGCCGGTGCATTCGGTTCGCTCGTTGGCGTGATGGACATCACGATGTCCGGCGACAAGATCGTCGATCGTCAATGGGAATTGATCGAGCTACGCGAAGATAAGTTTGTCGAAGACGAACACGTCAAAGGGATCGTCGACGAAGTGCTTGCCCCACATCGCGAGCGAATGAATCGTGAGATCGGCCATACCGATATCTGGCTTGAACGTTACAACGTCATGAGCACGTCGATGGACCGTTTGATTGCTGACGCGGTAAAAGAATCGGCCGGAACCGACATCGCGTTGAGCAACGGTTTTCGCTTCTCGCCGCCCACCGCTCCCGGCCCTATCACCGAGGCCGACTTATGGAATTGGTTGCCATTGAATTTGGAAATCAAAGTGGGCAAAGCCTATGGAAAACAGTTGATCGACTATTGGGAAAACGAATTTGAAAACGTTTTCTCTCACAATCCGTCTCGGCTTTATGGCGGTTGGTTGGCGAGACCTTCGACCAACATGGATGTGCAGTTTGATTCCACCGCCAAGGCCAACGAGCGATTGCGAAGTCTCGAGATCGACGGCAACCCGGTGGACCCCGATAAAACCTACAGCCTTGCTGCGGGAGCTCGTGACGGCCAACCCGCCGACCAGATTCACCGCGTCAAACGCTGCCGCGTTACCAAGCAAATCGGACTAACCACCCATGATGCAGTCCGCCAGTACCTGGCACAACGTGGCGACGTCACCGAGACCGGAAAGCCGCCGGTACGGTGTGTGGTCCGTTCTGATGTGTTGCGTTCGCAATATTTGGCATTCATCAAGGAACGTCAACAAGAACGCGAAGCGGAGATGCAGGATGCAAATTCCCCGGCTGATCCTAATACCAGTATTAATCCCTCCTCCGATTCCAATGAAAAGGAAACCAATGATGAATAAATTTTTTACGACCACGCTTGCGTCGCTTACGGTACTTGCCCTGAGTGTTACTTTGCCGGCATTCGCAGCGGCGCCGACGGACAGCATTTCGGCCCAATCGAAGTCCGATCCCGCAAATCGGCCTGTGATTGGGCTGCAGTATCAAGGCCCGATCAAGGCCGTCTATCAATGCACCCGGGACGAATGGAAAGAGGGGGTCAGTAAACCGCTGCTGTATCTAAAAAAGCTTCGCGGTTACTACGCGAAACAAGGTATCGATCCAGAGCAACTCGATCTGCGCGCTGTTTTCCATGGGGACGCGTCGGCTCATGTTTTGACGGACGAAGCTTGGAACCGAGTGAAGCACACCGATACAGGAAATCCTAATACAAAGCTGCTTGCAGAGCTGAAACAGATGGGAGTTCACGTCGAGTTTTGTGATTCGCGGCGTCAAAAGGAAGGGTGGGCGAAAGCGGATATCCATCCTGATGTGATGCTTGCCGAAGCGGCATTTGCTCGAGTGATCGATTTGCAGCACCAAGGTTACGCGTACATTCGTTTCTAAACGCGTGTCGCCGACGAAATACAACCAGCAAAACGAGGAACAGGTAATCCGATGAAAACACGACATCAACCGATGCGATCCGGACGCAGTTCGATCGTGGTCGCTGTGATCATGATGTTGGCCGTCATGGTCACCGCGATATGGATTTATCGCGGTGGCGACATTCCTCGTTCGATCCCCGACTCGGTGGCGACACTCGCCATCGAGTCGGCCAGTGGTGACGGAGGCTACGTGGCGAGGCGTGAACCGATTGACGGAAAACCCAAAGAAGACGTGAAAGTCGCAATGGCATCAGCGGAAGTGGCCCCAGAAACCGAAGCGGTGTGGGAGAGCGACTACGAGGAAGCGATTGCCAAGGCTCGGAAGTTGAAACGACCGGTACTGATCGACTTTGCCGCTTCGTGGTGTGTGCCTTGCCGAATGATGGACAAGCATGTCTGGCCTGACGCCGCGGTTCAGTAAGCGTTGCAGAACGACGTGGTGCCGCTGCGGGCGGACATGGACGCTGCCAATACCAATGTTTTAGTTGAGAGGTTTGCTGTTGAGTTTGTGCCGACCCTATTGCTGGTCGATACCGATGGCACCGTGCTGCAACGATCTGGTTTCGTCGATGCAAAAGGATTGCTCGAACTATTGTCGAAGTGACGTGGAATCGCTCGGCATCGTCGCTCGGCTCTCTGTGCCGATAGCGTGGCGGAGCGGTTGAGACGATTTCTGTTTTATCAGCGGATTCTCAACCGAGGATCGTTCGGTGCAAGACGGTACCCGCTTGGAAAGCTGGCCGACAAAGTCGCATTACTTAGCCGCGACGATGTAGCAGATCCAACTCGGGTCGCTTGACGCAGTCTCGCTTCGCTCCCAGTGAGAATCTTCGTCGTTGTCTTCGATTTCCCAGTAGACGTGGTTCTCGCTGAAACCGGCTTCGGCAAGCATCTCGCGAACTTCGGGGATCGTCCAAAAACGCCAGTGGTACTCGAATGCTCGTTTTAGTTTGCTGCCGTCTTTGAATTTAAAACTAATGTAGAAGCTTGCGTCCGCGTTGATCGGATTGAAGGAAGCTTGTTCCCACTCGTAGCGAAATCCTTTGCGTCCCTTTTTGATGGTGCGTTTATCGACGTGTTCTTCGGTGTAGCAATCACCGCCGCCCATCATGTCCAACACCATCACGCCTTCGCTCTTTAGATTTGCACGCGCGGCTTTGAAGTACTGGATCACCTCGGCACGCGTCTTAAAAATCCAGAACGAAAAGTTCTGAGCCGACAGAATATCGACTTGAGGACGATTTCGTTTGCGAACATCTTGTTCCAACAACTTCACACGGCTCTGTTGCCCCTCGCTGAGTTTGGCGAGGTTATGTTCGCGACCCCAATCGAGCGTTTCGCTACACAGGTCGACACCGACGGCCGTTCGTTCAGGGTCGGATTGCACCCAGTGACAACAGATCGAAAAGGTGCCACAGAAGTCTTCGCGTAGCGTGAGCGGTTTCTTTTGGTAAAAGTCGCGATAGGCTTGCTCAAAGAACTCGACTTCGTGCTCCGGTGTCTGTACCGATTTTTGGTAGCAGTCGAATTTGTCGGCCAATTCCGCTTGCGATGGCTTCGCTGCTTTTGACTTGGGCTTATCCGACTTTTTGTTCTTGGGTTTTCCCATCGATGATGCACTTGATTGGAGGCGTCGAGCAATTCAGTGCGTTCAGATTAATTCACAGCTTCCCGTCGCGAAACGGGAAGCTGCTAAGAATTCATAATCGATTGGGCATGGCCGCCGTGTCACCGACATCCACTCAGCAAGCTGTCTAGCTGACTTCCATTGAGGTGCCCATCGTCTGGCCCGGTGCTGGCAGCGAACTCGATCCTTCCAAGTAGATGTCAATCGCTCGCGCCGCACCACGACCTTCGTTGATCGCCCACACGACCAAGCTTTGACCGCGACGGCAATCACCCGCGGCAAAGACCCCGTCGATGCTGGTGGTAAACTCACCATGCGTCGCTTGGTAATTGCTGCGTGGATCGACTTCGATGCCCAGCGATTTGGCGATGTATTGCTCAGGGCCCAAGAAGCCCATTGCCAATAGAATCAGCTGTGCCGGCCATTCTTTCTCGCTACCTTCGACTTCGGCCATTTTCCAGCCGCCATCGTCTCCCTTGGTCCACTGGACCTGCACGGTTTTGATACCTCGCAGGTTACCCGCTTCGTCCTTGAGGAACTCTTTGCTCAGGATTTGGTATTCGCGAGGGTCGCGTCCGAACTTTGCGCTCGCTTCTTCGTGGCCATAATCGACGCGGAAAATTCGCGGCCATTCGGGCCACGGATTGTCCGGAGCACGATCTTCGGGCGGCTGCGGCAACAATTCAAAGTTCACTAGGCTTCGACAACCATGGCGGATGCTCGTGCCGATACAGTCGGTTCCGGTGTCACCACCGCCGATCACGATGACGTCTTTGCCTTCGGCGCTGATGAATGCGTCGCCAAGCGAATCGCCATGCACACTTTGCTGCGTGTTGGCCGTCAAAAATTCCATGGCAAAGTGAACTCCGTTGGCATCGCGGTTTGCGATCGGCAAATCACGAGGCTTGGTCGCTCCACACGCCAACAGTAACGCGTCAAAGTCGTTGGTCAATTCTTTTGCGTCGACATCTTCGCCAACGTTCACGCCGGTGACGAATTTGATGCCTTCGGCGGTCATCTTGTCGATTCGCCGCTGGATCACTTCCTTGGAAAGTTTCATGTTGGGAATGCCGTATTGCAGCAATCCACCGATGCGGTCGGCACGTTCGTAGACTGTGACTTCGTGACCCACCTTGTTCAATTGATCTGCGGCCGTCAAACCCGCAGGCCCGCTGCCGACCACGGCAACCTTTTTTCCGGTGCGAGAGGTTGGCGGTTCCGGATGGATCCAGCCTTCTTCCCAAGCGCGATCGACGATCGCGTTTTCGATGTTCTTGATCGTCACTGGCGGATTCGTGATCCCAAGCACGCACGAACCTTCGCACGGTGCCGGGCAGACGCGGCCAGTGAATTCGGGGAAATTGTTGGTGCGGTGAAGTCGTTCGATCGCTTCTTTCCAGCGATCGTTGTAGACCAAGTCGTTCCATTCGGGGATCAAATTGTCGATCGGGCAACCGCTGGTGGATTGGCAAAATGGCACGCCACAATCCATGCATCGGGCGCCTTGTTCACGCAGGTGCTCGACTCGTGGTTCGGTGTAGATTTCGTCGTAATCGTTGATCCGAACGACGGGCAGTCGCCAAGCGACTTTTTTGCGATCAAATTCTTTAAATCCGGTTGGCTTTCCCATAACTATTCTCAATCGGTTCGGTGGATGGTTGTTCGGTAATGGACGCCGCCGGTTTGCGATCGTCCTGTGCAGCAGAGTCGAGCGGCGATTGTGTTTGGCAAAGGCCGCTCGACGATGGGTTGGGGCTTACGATGCCGAAGCAGCGGTTTGAGCCTTCATTTCTTGCAAGACGCGTTTGTAGTCTCGCGGCATTACCTTGACGCACTGTGCGACAAACGTGCCCCAATCCTCGAGGGCTTGCTTGGCCATCGCACTGCCGGTGTGATCGTAATGCAATTGGATCAACTCCTTGACCTCGGCCTGTTCCTCGTCGCCTTCGATCGATTCGAGTTCGACAGTGGCGAGGTTGCAGTTCAAGTTGAAATCGCCCTTCTTGTCCCACACATAAGCGATTCCTCCGGACATCCCGGCTGCGAAATTACGCCCGGTCGTTCCCAGCACCACCACGCGGCCGCCAGTCATGTATTCACAACCATGGTCGCCGACACCTTCGACAACGGTTCGGGCACCGCTGTTGCGAACCGCAAAACGCTCGGCGGCACGTCCTCGTAAGAACGCCTCGCCTCCGGTCGCACCGTACAAACAGACGTTGCCGACAAGGATGTTGTCCTCGGCGACAAAGCTGCTTTGTTTCGGTGGGTAAACCACCACGCGACCCCCGGAAAGCCCCTTACCGACGTAATCGTTGGCGTCGCCATCGAGTTCGATCGTAATGCCGTGTGACAGAAACGCACCCAAGCTTTGCCCCGCCGAACCGGTCAACTTGATGTGGATCGTGCCATCGGGAAGTCCCGCTTGGCCGTATCGCTTGGCCACTTCGTTGCTGAGGATCGTGCCCACGGTGCGGTTGATGTTGATGATCGGCGATTCGATCGTCACCTTTGTTCCGTTTTCTAAGGCAGGCATCGCCGCTTCCAACAATACCGTCATGTCCAAGGATTTGTCCAACCCGTGGTCTTGAGCACGTGTGCAGCGAACATCGACGTCCGCATGCGGCTTGTTCGCTGGTTGCAAAATTGGCGTCAAATCGAGACCGTCCATCTTCCAGTGGCGAATCGCCTCTTCGGTCTTCAAACAATCGGTGCGTCCGATCATTTCGTCGATCGTGCGGAACCCGAGTTTCGCCATGATCCGGCGAGCTTCCTCAGCCACCATGAACAAGTAGTTGACAACATGCTCTGGCTTGCCCGTGAATTTGGCACGCAGTTCAGGGTCCTGTGTCGCGATACCCACCGGGCAAGTGTTCAAGTGACACTTACGCATCATGATGCATCCGAGCGTGATCAGCGGTGCGGTGGCGAAGCCGAACTCTTCGGCCCCCAGCAGTGCAGCGATGACAACGTCGCGGCCGGTTTTCAGTCCGCCGTCGGTTTGTAGCACCACGCGGCTTCGCAAATCATTCAGCACCAATACTTGATGCGTTTCGGCGATGCCCAGCTCCCACGGCAAACCCGCGTGCTTGATGCTGGTCAGCGGCGAAGCCCCCGTTCCGCCCGTGTCACCCGCGATCAGAATGTGATCCGCGTGGGCTTTGGCCACACCCGATGCAATCACACCCACACCGACTTCGCTAACCAGTTTGACGCTGATTCGAGCGGCGCGATTGGCGTTCTTCAGATCGTGGATCAGCTGAGCCAAATCCTCGATCGAATAGATGTCATGGTGAGGTGGCGGGCTGATCAAACCTACCCCCGGCGTGCTGTAACGGATCCGGGCGATGTTCTTGTCGACTTTTTTGCCGGGCAATTCACCGCCTTCGCCAGGTTTCGCACCTTGCGAAATCTTGATTTGCAACTCGTCGGCGTTGGTCAAATATTCAATCGTCACACCGAAACGACCCGATGCGATTTGTTTGATCGCGGATCGCTTCGAATCACCGTTTTCCAGCGGGTGAAAACGAGCCGGGTCTTCACCCCCTTCGCCGGTGTTGCTCTTTCCGCCTAGACGATTCATCGCAACCGCCAACGTCTCGTGCGACTCGGCACTGATGCTGCCAAAGCTCATTGCACCGGTGCAGAAGCGTTTGACGATCTCGCTCGCCGGCGTGAACTTCGTCCAGTGGGATCGCGGCGCCGAGCGACACCT
>NZ_ANOG01000347.1 GCF_000346295.1 Rhodopirellula maiorica SM1
ACATTTCGCTGGACTGGACAAGATCGCTATCCATCGGAGCCATCAAGAACAGCAGCAGATCATCGAAAGCATAATCCTCTCGCAATCGCCGTCCTAATTCGAGACCATCTTGTTCAGGCAAGCTTTGATTGATCAAACAGATATCAAACGGTGTCCCGTTTGCACGTGATTTCGTTAATCGTTTGACGGCATCTTCCGCGTTTTCAACGCATTCCACTTTGATCTGCCAAGCTTGCAACATGCTATTGAGCGTACGTCGACACTCGTCGTTGTCTTCGACCACAAGCACTTGCAAATCATGCACTTGATCGTTGGTGACACGTTCAGCACTGATCCGGTCGCGAGATTTCACCACGTGCAACCGTTTGAATGTCAGTGTAAACCAAAACCGTGACCCCACCCCTTCCTCGCTTTGCACTCCGATGCTTCCGCCCATCAAATCGACCAGCCCTTTGCTGATCGAAAGCCCCAACCCTGTCCCGCCATACTGGCGACTGGTCGAACTATCCATTTGCGAGAATGCTTGGAACAATCGATGAATGCGATCACGAGGAATACCGATCCCGGTGTCCGTAATCGAAAACTGGATCGTCGCTTCACTTTCAGTCAACCGCTGTGGTTCGGCAAGCAACGTGACTTCGCCTCGCTCGGTAAATTTGATTGCGTTTCCGATCAGATTAAACAGCACTTGACGTAGACGGTTGCTGTCGCCTGACAATGTCATGGTCGCAGGATGGTCCAACTGGTAAAGCAACTCGATCTGCTTGCCTGCCAACCGAGTGGGCATCGATGTCATGACATCATCGAGCAATTCCAGCAAATCGAATCGATGTTCGTCCAGCTCGAGATGTCCGGCTTCGATTTTTGAAAAATCGAGAATGTCATTGATCAGTGTCATCAATGCCTTGCCGCTCGATTGACAAGCGTCCACGAATCGTTTTTGGCGGGCATCGAGCCCGGTCTCGGACAGCAACTCGGTCATTCCGATCACCCCATTGAGCGGAGTGCGCAGCTCGTGACTCATCGCCGCGAGAAACTCACTCTTGGCCAAATTCGCTTTCTCCGCAACGCGTTTTGCCGATTGCAATTTTGCCTGCGCTTCCTTTTGCGATGTTGCATCCAACACAAAACAGAGCGTCAAGTCGTCTTCTTCATCAAGACGAGTGGCTCCGATCACTACCGGCACACGCGTGCCATCGTGACGAATTAACTCTTTCTCGTAGGGTTTGACCGCGCCCGTGGCCAACAACTCTGTCGTCGCCTGTTCGTCACGAGGCGAATATTCCTCGGGAGTCAGCTCTCGCCAATCGAATACCTGCTGTTCGAATCTAGCAGGAGAAGAACCAACGATACGGAGCATTTCATCATTGGCTTGAACCACTTCGCCACTGATACGTACGATTGCAATACCGACGATGTCCGATCGCAAGAACCGCTGAAAGCGTTTTTGCTGTTGTCGCATCGCGATTTCGGCGTTCTTTCGCTCAGTGATATTGACTTGCGTGCCAATAAACTGCGTCAATTCACCCTGTTCATCAAAGACAGGATCGATCTTCAAATCAATCCAATATTTCTCGCCCGACTTGTTGTAATTGACAATTTCCACCGCGACGCTTTCCCCACGTCGGACCGCGTCGGAAATCAAACACACCGTGTTGGCATCGGTCTCGGGACCTATCAGCAGGTCGTTTGGGTACTCCCCTACGACTTCGTCCAAGGTGTAGCCGGTCAAGTGCGTGAACCCGTCGTTCACCCATTCAATTCGCCCATCCGAATCGCAGATCACCACCGAATGCTTGGTCTTACTTGCGACGAGCGAAAGTTTTCGAATTTGCGATGTGTATTCGCGCAGTTTTGCGTCTGCGTCTTTTCGTTGCTGAATATCCTCAACGACGGTGATAAAATGCTTGGGGTTGCCGGTCACGTCGCGGACCAACGACACCGTCAACTTTCCCCATACCTGACTTCCATCCTTGCGAATAAAACGCTTTTCCATCGCATAGGAATCGATGCGGCCGTCGAGCAGAAACTGCACGTTGTTCAAATCGGCATTCAGGTCATCCGGATGAGTGAGATCCTGGAACGTCGACTGTAGCAATTCTGCTTCGCTGTAGCCCAGGATGTCGGACAGTCCCTTGTTGACTCGCAACCATTTACCGATCGGCGATACATGGGCGATCCCCATCGCAACCTGCTCGAATGTACTCTGAAAATTGTTCTTACTTTCCCATACAGCATCTTCCTGAAGCTGCTGCTGTGTGAAGTCGAGACAGACACCAAGAAATCGCTCTGGCTTTGCGTTAGTGCCATAGATGACGTTTCCTTTGGCTCGCACGTAATGAATGGTTCCATCTTGATGCAACACTCGGTACTGGGTGTCATAGCGACATCCGGTGCGAAGACTGTTGTTGACGAGTTGCGTAACTCGGTCGCGATCATCCGGGTGAAGCGCCGCGGCAAATAGGTCAAAGTCAATTTCAACGTGGGGATCGACCCCCAAGATCTGCCGAGTGGTACTGTCCCAAGTGAACGTGTTGGTATTCAATTCCCATTCCCAGACTCCAACACGTCCTGCTTCCAAGGCTAGGTTGAGCCGCTCTTTGCCTTCCTGCAATTGCTTGGAAAGCAATGCGGCCGACGGAATCCTCAACGCAGCTGGCGTGACGCGAACAAGAACAACGACCGTTGCCCAAGAAATGATCGCAGAACACGCCTTCATCAATCCTGATAACCGATACACCGGCCACCAAAACAGTCCGGCTTCGATAAAGTGTGTGATTCCACACGACAGAATAAACGCGGACAAATAACCAAATCACTCGAGGAAAGGGCAAATCGCGGCGATGAAGCAAAAAACCCCATCAACACAAGAGGAATCGCAAAGTAGGCGCCAAAAATCGCGACATCCGAAACGATGTGTAGCCACCCCACGTCCAACGACCATGTACCGCAGTACCATCGTGCTGGAAAATCGCGAGTGTCCACCAATTTCGAGAAAAAGGTAGCGATCCCTTCGGCGTGAAATTCACGTTCGCTGTCCGCAGCGATGGCGACTGTCGAACAATCACCATCGCCGCAGCAACTCGCGAGTGAACCAGATTGACTCGACCGTAGGGCCGTGTCTGCGGCACTGGCTTGCGTCACCAACAAGAACAAGACGCAGATTGCTCCCATCACGATGTTCTTAGTCGATCTGCAGCGATCTCGATTTGATCTGGCGATGCCAAACCTCAGACACGAACTCACAGCTTGCCCCCCGCGAGAATTCTTAAGATTTTTAAAGTCGCTCCCACCGTACCGCTGGCTCGGAGACGCTAAAAAACCTTAGGTTGCGGTTTGCGGTGACTAGTCAATCCGGCGGGTATCCGCACGAATACAGCGCATAATCCAAGGTATTTCACACCACCCCCTTTCGGCTTTACGCAAGCAGTTACGGCAGAGTGAACCACTTGGTCTCTGCGGATGCGCTGCTCCGCTGCGGAGGCACACGCGAAACCCCCGAATCAAACAGGCGACTTAGTTGGGAAATCCGGGCTTGTTGTAGGATAAGTTTTCTCGCACGCCGCACCCCCTAATTGCCGTAAACCGACGCCCCCTTTAAGCATATTTTTACGAAAAATTAATCTGCGCTGCGAATTGCATTTTGATAGGACGTATGATTTTTTCGATCGCGCCCCCCATCGGTCTTTTTTGAAAGCTTTGGCACCGTTACCGACGACAATACGGGAATGAAAACGGACTAAGGGAGAGGAAATTGGCATCTCTGCTTGCTGCCACCGTCGCCTTCGTCCGACCGCAACAAGCTTCTTACTGTTGTTGTCCCTTTTCTCGGACGATGATTAAATACAGCCATCACGTTCCTTGGCGGAGGATCTCGATCGCACCGCCCCATCGGAGTGGTGGATCCGGTGATCGCTGAATATGTCGGCGTTGCAGTGATCGATGCAGTGAAATTTCGAGTGAATTTTTTAACAACATGTTTATTGCCAGGAGTTTTATTGCGTGACCTCCGAACCCTCCGCCTCTGACGCTGATCAAGACTTTGACCACGCTTTTTCCATTGCCAAGAAAGCCCTCCAATTCGTTGGCCGTTTTCGGACGCCCCCCACTCCAACTATTTACGAGGTTTGGTATCGATACTCCGAAGGAGCAAGCCCCGAGATTCGTGAACAGTTAAGCGGTGCCATCGACAACGCCAAGCCGGTTTCGATAGAGCAGCTCGAAGCATTGCATCAACAGTATTGCCAACCGACCCATGTCGAGCTCAACAGCCAAATCAGCAGCAAACTCGAAGACGAACTTCAGGAATTAGTGGTCGCGATCGATCGTCAGATGCATGCAGGAGAAAAACTCGGTCATTCGATCGACCATGCCAATCGTGATTTGACCTCAGCCAATATCACTCCGGAAAAGATAAAAGCGTGCGTCGCCGAAGTCCTTGCCAGCAACGCAACCATGCAATCTCAATTGGATTCGATGAAGGTTCAATTGAAGCAGTCCCAAGGGCAAATCAATCATTTACAAGAGGAACTCATCGCGTCGCAGCGGTCGACGATGACAGACGCATTAACCGGAGTTGGTAATCGTCGATGTTTTGATGCCTTGATGGAAACCGCGATCCGTAGCCGCTGCTCGGACACCGCCGGGGACGCCGTGCTGATTCTGGTCGATCTCGACGGTTTCAAACAAGTGAATGACCACCTTGGCCATACGGTCGGTGACAGCCTGTTAAAATTCATTGCGGCGAAGATTCAGTCAGTGATTGGAGATGCGACGGTGGCTCGCTATGGTGGTGACGAATTTGGTGTATTCATGCGTGTGGCGATGGCAAGTGAAGCGTTGCAATTTGCTGAAAAGATTCGCGATTCGCTGGCAAACCATCGTTTCAAACATCAAGCGAGCGGACAATCACTGCCTCAGATTACGGCCTCGATCGGTGTCGCGATCTTGCGAAGCGACGATTCGCGGAAGAGTTGGTTTGACCGCGCGGACAAACTGCTTTACTGTGCCAAGGAAAATGGCCGCAATTGCATTCGCGCCGAACGTCAACTGAACCGCGTCCCGTCAATCAATGGCGACGCATAAGTCAGCCCCAAAACCGCCACCGAAGATCGCCAAGCGTCACAGATCGGTTAGCTCATCTGCACCGCTTCGTCGACGGTGTCGTCCGCATCAGGCATCAACACTTCGATAGCCGCTTCCATTTCTTGCACGGGTCGCGTTCTTCGAAAGCGACACGCAACGATCGTCAGGTTGTCGCTTCCGCCTGCGTCGTTACGCCTCTTGAATCGCTTGATTGCACGCGTCTT
>NZ_ANOG01000348.1 GCF_000346295.1 Rhodopirellula maiorica SM1
TTGGATAAATCAGTCGGCGTTGATCGGACGTCAAACCATCGACGACGAAATGATCTTCGCGGACGCGTCGTACCGTGCGATGTCCCGATCGTGGATTAGTTCGTGGAAAATTGGCGGTTCCGTCGCGGCGGCCCTTTTTGTATTGATAGAAACCGCAATCAGTTTTCTTGCCTAACATTTCCTCGTCGACCATCAGCTTTAACTGATCGACCACGGGACCGACGCCGACAAGCACACTGTCGAGCGATTTCGCCACGTGATAGGCGACATCGATTCCGACTTGGTCCAATAATTCCAACGGGCCCATCGGCATTCCAAAAGCTCGCACCTGTTTGTCGATCCGGTGAACATCGTGGCCTTCGGAGACCATCACCACGGCTTCGCCTAAGTAGGGGAACAACACACGATTGACGAGGAAACCGGGCGCATCGGCAGTCACAATCGGGGTTTTTCCGAGAGCCCGAACAAAGCTGACCAAACGCGCGATCGTGGCGTCGCTAGTCTGCTCGGCTCGCACCACCTCGACCAATTCCATCTTGTGGACCGGATTAAAGAAGTGCAGTCCCGCAACTTTGCCAGGCCGCTTGGTCGCATCGGCCATTCGTCCAATCGACAGCGACGAGGTATTGGAGGCCAAAATCGCATTGTCCGGCAACATTTTATCCAGTCCGGCAAAGACCGCATCTTTGACCTCGGCACGTTCCACGACCGCTTCGACTACCAAATCGGCACCGTCGAGCGGTTCGTCGCTGGTGGTAACATGGACTCGGTCCAGGATCGACGAACGATCTCGATCCGACAGATTGCGGTGCTTGGCCAGTTTATCGACCAGCGAAACGACTCGCTTGCGTCCCGCCTGGGCCGCGTCCTCATCGATTTCTTTGATCACCACGTCATAGCCCTTACAGGCTGCCAATTGACCGATACCGGCTCCCATTGCCCCGGCGCCAATCACGCCGACCTTGCGAATGGGTTCCTCATGCACCGTCGCAGTTGGCGTCGCCCACGTGCGAAGATTGCGTGCCGATTCACGAGCGAAGAAGAGCTGCAGTAGATTGCGACATGTCGGCGTGGCCAACAAATCAACGAACTCGTTTCGCTCGGCCATCAACCCATCGGGTCGCAATCCATAACTGCAACGCACCGCTTTGATCGCCGATTTGAGTGCGGGGTATTGCGACGCTTTGGAGCGAATCTTCTTCTCAGCGGCGGCAAAAATCAGCGAGCGTCCGAGCCCAGTCGCCTCAAGCCACTTTTGAATCATCGGCTGCTTTCGACCGCTCTGGCTGACCACGTCTTCATCGAGGATTTGGACGATGAATTCAGCAACCTCCGTTTCCCAATTCTCTGGCCCAATGGCACGGTCAATCAACCCGACCTTGGCCGCTTCGCCTGCCGACAAATGCTTGCCCTGCAGGATCATACTCAGCGCATTGGTCAATCCAACCACGCGTGGCAACCGTTGGGTGCCACCCCAACCGGGAATCAATCCCAATTTGATTTCAGGCAGACCGATCTTGGTGCTGCTGTTATCGCGGGCAATGCGGTAATCACACGCCAGCGCCCATTCCAACCCGCCGCCTAAACAGGGACCGTGAATCACAGCAAGCGTTGGCATCGGCAACCAATTGATGCGGTCGAACAGTTGCTGTCCGCAATCGATCAACTGCGTTGCCTGGGCAGGCGATTCAATATTGACGATGGCGTTGACGTCGGCTCCTGCTAAAAAGCCGCTTTCTTTGCCGCTACGAAAGACGACTAATTCACAATCACCACGATGCTCCAGATCGTGGACGATGGCTTCGAGTTCGCTCATCACGACGCCATCGAGAATATTCATTGGGCGGTCGGGGACGTCGAGCGACACAGTCGTCACTCCCCGCCCGTCGGTCGTAACGCTAAATGCTTTGTACGGATCAGTACTCATACTAGGTCTCCAATTCGGTTTCGAGAGCGATGGCAACACCTTGGCCTCCACCAACGCAGAGTGTCGCAAGACCTCGGCGTTTCCCTGAAGCTCGTAAGGCACGAAGCATCGTGATGATCAAACGGGTGCCGGTCGTGCCGACAGGATGGCCCAGCGCGATTGCCCCGCCGTGAATATTGACGATGTCTGGATTCATTTGTCCGATCGCGGTGCGACGCGAAAGTTCTTTTTCTGCGAACGATTTCGATTGCATTGCGCGATCGCAGCCGATCACTTGCGCTGCAAACGCTTCGTTGATTTCAATCAAATCAAAATCCGATAGCGACATGCCGGTTTCGTCCAACAGCTTTGCCGTTGCATAAACCGGGCCAAGGCCCATCCGTTTCGGATCGCAACCGGCGATCGCCGCGGCAGTGACATAGCCCAGCGGCGGACGCGAAAAACGGTCTACATCGTTGGCAGCCGAAAGCACTACCGCCGCGGCCCCGTCGGTCAGCGGGCAACTATTTCCCGCAGTCACCGATCCATCGCGTTTAAAAATTGGTTTCAGTTTGGCAAGCTGCTCGAGTGTTTGCCCCGGGCGAATGCAATTGTCTTTGTCCAGCGGTTTGCCCCGAGAAAGAGGAACCTCGACGATTTCGCCTGACAGGAAACATTTCTCTTGCGCCGCAGCCGCCTTGTGGTGGCTGGCCAAAGCGAACTCATCTTGCTGCGCCCGCGTGATCGCGAAATCGTGGGCAAGCACCTCGGCGGTCTCGCCCATATTTAATCCCGATACCGGGTCGGTCAGCCCCAGTTCAACGCCGGCGACCGGTTTAAAATGTTTGGGTCGAAAGGCTGCAAAGGCCGCAATTCGCTGCGTCAACGTTTTTGCTCGCGCCACTCGCATCCATGCCTCGGTCGCCTTGCGGCTGTACAGCAGCGGGATCTGCGACATCGACTCGGTACCACCGGCGACAATCGTTTTCGCGCGACCGCTGCTCAGGAGATTGCAACCTTGTAAAATCGACTCCATACCCGAGGCACAATTACGGTTCACGGTATGGGCAATCCGGTCCATCGGCACTCCGCTTTTCAGCGCAATGACGCGAGCCACGTTGGCCGAGTCGGCCGGCCCGGCGACATTGCCAATGATGACTTCGTCGACTGCATCCGGCTTCAGCTCACACCGCTGCAACGCCTCCGAAACGACAATCTGCCCCAGCTCGACCGCGGACACATCGGCAAGTTTGCCAAACGCTTTTGCAAACGGGGTGCGTACACCTGAGACAATGGCAATGGGTTCCATCAATGAATCTCCTGTTTTCTTGACAACTCCGCTTTCGTTTCGTAAACGACACCTTGCATCTGCCGCTGTTGTTCGCAGCTCACTCACGCAATTTTCGTCGCACCACCTTGCCTAAAAAGTTTCTTGGCAAGTCCTCAATGCACTGCTGGTAGATTCGAGGTTGTTTGTGCTTAGAAAGATGGCTGCGACAATAACTTCGCAGCGATTCTTCGTCCCAAGTTGCCTTGTCCTGCATCCGCACAAACGCCTTGACCACCTCGCCCCGCTGCGGGTCGGCGAATCCGACCACCGCCGCGTCACGAACGCCGGGGGCCTCTCGCAATACGGCCTCGACTTCGGACGGATACACGTTGAATCCCGAGGTGATGATCAAGTCTTTTTTGCGTCCCACGATGCTGTACAAACCATCGGGGTGACGCACTGCTAAATCGCCCGTATAGAGCCAACCGTTTCGAATCGCGTTCGCGGTTGCTTCGGGATCATTCCAGTAGCCGAGCATGACCTGCGGGCCACGAACGATCAGTTCCCCTACCTGAT
>NZ_ANOG01000349.1 GCF_000346295.1 Rhodopirellula maiorica SM1
GGCTGGCAGATCAACCGCGCGCGTCCTTGGCGGAAGACTACGTCCGCTTGGCGAAGAAGCAATTCAAACTCGAACTTCAGGAAGCCAAGGCGACCATCGATTGGGTTGGTTCCTATTGGCTTGTCCAGATCGCCGTCGATCCGTTGGCAACGGTGACGGACGTCCCGGGACTGGTTTCTCGAATCGAACAACATCTCAATCGCTATCGGCGCATGGGGCACCGCGTCGCCGTTCACCAGGGATTCAAGGTGCCGATTGCTCTCGGGCTGACGATCTGTGTTTGCGACCAGTTTACGCCTGAAGACGTCCGCGCCGATCTGATCGATCGATTTAGCAATCGAGATCTGCCGGACAACCAGCAAGGATTCTTTCATCCTGACCGAATCACGTTCGGACAATCGATTCATTCCAGTCGTATCGTTACGGTCGCGCGATCGGTTACAGGTGTTCAAGACGTGAAGATCGATTTTCTTCACCGCTGTGACGCCAATCCTTGCAACACCAACGAGGCACAAAGCAAGCCATGCGACGGCTCCGGCAATGATGCGATCAGTGAATGGAAAAATTTTGAAGTTGACATCGGCGACTTGGAGATCGCGCAGCTGGAAAACAATGGCAATCGCGCAAACGGCTACTTGTGCCTGAACATGGGAGGCGGTCGATGACAAACTCTTGCCTCCCTTGCCGCGGAATTCAGCGTTTAACACCGGCAACGATCTTCAATCGTCCGGGTCTGTCACAGATTCGCTACAAAGCCGGCGACTATGGTCAGTTTTTGGAGTCCATGCTGGCGGCGATCAGCGATACCGCCCCGCATCTTGGCAATCGCGAAGCTGCCCGACTGGCGCTGGGAAATCTACGGACACGAGAAACCGACGATCCCAGTATTGCGTTGATGGACGCATGGTCCGTGCTAGCCGATGTGTTGACGTTCTACCAGGAGCGTTTTGCCAACGAGGCGTTTCTCGGTACGGCGACCAGACCTGAGTCTTTGCATGAACTATCACGGCTACTCGGTTACGAACCGCGCCCGGGACTTTCTTCGTCCGTGCTACTGTCGTTTGAGGTCGACGACCGATCCGACGAGGTTCGGATCCCAGCCGGCACGGCAGCCAAAAGCACGCCGCGACCGGGAACGCCCGATCAGCCGCAAACCTTCGAGACCTCCGACGACTTCGCCGCCCGCGCCGACTGGAATGCCATCCGTCCGAGACTGACACAACCTCAAAACCTGGCCCAGGGCACGTTGGCGGAGTTGAAGCGGGTTTACGTCAAGGGAACGGGATTGCGTATCGAGCCCAATGATTGGTTGGCGATTGGCAATGCGGAGAGTTTGGACAAACCCGAGCTGAAACAGGTGCGGGAAGTGGAAGAGCGTACGAGCCCGATCGACCAGCAGGTCACTGTTTTACACTTGGTCGTTGATCCGTTGTCGGTGGCTGAATTGTTGGCAGAGATCGAAATGGCGTTCAATCACTATTTCGCTGACGTCAAGGCAACGGGTCTATTCCAAAACACCGTAACGGATAATCTTGACAAACTCCTTGGCAATTC
>NZ_ANOG01000350.1 GCF_000346295.1 Rhodopirellula maiorica SM1
CAATCTTGCCGCGATAATCCGCAATCGATAACTCGCCCCCATCGATTGATTTTAAATCAGGATCAAACGTTTTTCCAATCGCGTCGACACGCGATTCTCGAGCGCGGACCGCCAGCTGAACCTCTTGTCCCGTTGCTGTGTTGGGGTCGGGAAATTGTTCTTGAAGCTGGCTATAGGTTGCCTCGGCAAGGTCGTATTGATTGAGCCCTTCGAATTGCAGTGCCGCACCAGCCAAGTACTGTACCGTTTGTAGGTCTGGCGATGCGGTCAGCAAGGCATCCACCGCGTCGGCCCATTTGCGGGTCTCGATCGATTCACCTTCGATCGCTTGTTGTAACAATCGATCGATTTCGTCGAACTGAACATTGCCAGCCAATTGAGCCGCCATCTTTGCGATTTGTGGATCGGACGAATCGGCGTAAAGTTCAATGATCGTATCGCGAACCGCTTTGGCTTCGGTGTCATGATCAAATTGAGTCAACACTTGGCGAGCTTGTCCCATCACCATCATCGCCGGGATGTCCGACGATGCATCGGAATTCGCCAAGCCTTTGACCAGCTGGACAATGCGTTGCGGTGCATCCGCTTCGCCGTTTTGTAGCGACTCGATCGCGAAACCGATCAACACCAATCGGCTGTCGGTGACCAATGCCGCGTCATCCGAATCCAAATTCGCGGTCGCCAGTTTCTCGAGTGCCATTGCCGACTTTAAATCACCGAGCGCGGCAAGATGCGACAGCGATTGAAGTTCACCGCGTGCACCGTCGCTGCGAGCATCAGCGTTAGCATCGGCATGATTTTGCAACCGCCGCGCCGCTTCGAGTTTCATTTCGGATATGCGTCGCATTTCGGCAAAGGCTTCCTGCGGGTCTTGGATTCCCGACGTGCCACTGGCAATCGCTTGAATGTCGCTATCGGCGCCTGCCAAGAATTCGCGGAGTTCATCAGGAGTCAGGTTCGCTCGCAATTGACGCCGCTTCGGATCGGGGGGCTCGTTGGCGCCCGCCGGATCGGCCATCGTCAACAATGTCGGAGCCTTGTCGTCGGGTTGTGCTGCACCCGTTGGAATGGCTTCACCCGCCGGTATTGCCTCGCCCATTGGAATGGCTTCGCCGGCGATCGCACGCTCGGCGGCATCGTTGGGTTGATTAAGATTCGGTTGAGCGGGATTCGGTTGAACAGGCTGGGTTCGATCGGGCATTGCAGCAGACGATGAACGTTCGGACGATGGGCGACCAGAGGATGACGATTGATCTTCGCGGGCATCGTCTGTGATCGCTGTTGCATCCGCCCTGCCCTCCCCTGCTCCGCCGGTGTTGCCCTCGGACGGCGTCGGTTGCGTAAATGGCAACTTCGCGTCTTCGGCGGCATTAGATGAGTCGGCCGTATCGCTATTGCTACAACCGATCGAGATGGCGGCAATCAATGCGAACGAAAAATAAACGCCGTAGCGAAGCGAACTAGCGATGTGAGGGAGATGTGACATAAGCCAATGGGATCGCGGGATAGCGGTGAACCAAAATCGAAGCGTGGGCGACAGTAACAGTGACACGCTTGAGGAAAGCAAACGACAGCCCTGATTTTAGCACTCCGAATCGATTCTGTCGGCGGCACCACCCGACATAGGAGTACGCCGACTCCCATCAGCAAAAATTATGGCTTTCGGTGGCGACTTTTTCGCTCGATTCGATGCAAATCCTCTTCCTGAGTCAACATTCCCCAACGCAACGCCTGATCTTGGTCGTATTGTTTGCCTAGCTGCAACGCAATCGATGCTTTTGCCATCTCGTAACCAAGATAAAACGCATGTCCGGGATCAACGTTGCTTGATTCCGGTCGCTGCAGCAATTGATCAAACAATGCAAAGGGATCGGATTGTTGTAAGTGCATTCCTGCAGACAACAGATGGATCGTTTCATCTTGCGCATAAATGCGGTAATTGTTGTCCTTCAGCGTTGTCGCAAGCGATTGGAGCATGGTACTGGGAAACGCTTTTAGTTTTGGATCACGCAGCTGTACCAATGCGTTGGACAAGTGCTTCGGAGGCACGCGATTTTTGACGCTGTAGTAGACCAATTTTCTTGCTTCGGCGCATTCGCGTACCGATGATCGTGCCCAATTGATCACCTCGGTCGTCAGCACACTGCGAATACCGAGTTCTTGACAGATACCAAGCAATAAAAAGTTGATGCCCGCCGAATCCACTTCGGTCAGTTCCGTTAAATTGCCGATCCCCATCATGATTTCAAGTTCCGGGTAATCGCGGCGGGCATCCGCATAGCGAATTAAACTCGCAACCAGCCCTGCGCCGATCGGTTCCAAAATAGGGTCCAATCGCATTGGAACTTGATGTCTCGCTAAATAATTGATCGTTTTTTCAAAACTTTTTTTGTCATCAACTTGGTCAGGAATCACGACCACTTCGGCGCCCCAATCTTTAGCCGCTTCGCAATTGGTTGAGTTCACCGACAACACCAACGACGCGCCGCGGCGCGTCGCTTCGTTTGCTTCCCAAGTGTCGAAGGTGTCGACCGAAACTTTTAATCCTGTCTCGACGAGCGCACCGATGTAATCGCCAATGATGTTACAACGCGATGCAGGGTCACAGCCGAAATCGATCACGTCGGCCCCCGATTCATGCAGTTGTTTGGCGATTCCCAGCACGGTGTCCACGGTCATCCGTGGTGCATGATTGATCTCGGCAATGATCTGAATATCATACTCGCTTGGGGCGACTTTTGGACGCGAATTCCCAAACACCTCGGGAAGGTCGCGACAGTCCTTTGGACCGCAAATTACCGGTGTTTTTAAGCTGTTTTGCAATTCGTTGTAACCCGTTTCCAGGTAACCGGGAACGATCACATGAGTCGTTGATTCGGGGATGTTCAAGTGACGCAGCAACCACTTGGTTGTCATCAAAGCGGCCACAGTGATCGGCATCACTCCGACCGAAT
>NZ_ANOG01000351.1 GCF_000346295.1 Rhodopirellula maiorica SM1
GGATAGGCCGTTTTTTCTTGCTTCACGTTATGATCGCGGGAGCGATCAACGACGATCAAAACGTGGGTCAACGTTGTAGGTTGCGGACTGGATAGACCGTTTTTTCTCGCTTCACGTTATGATCGCGGGAGCGATCAACGACGATCTGAACGTGCGTTAGAATGGTTAGGTGCGGATGAGATAGGCGTTTTCTTTCGGTTCACGATGTGATCGGGGGAGCGATCAACGACGATGGAGGGTGACATGCAGGGCGAGTTTTTTAACCCCAAGGCTGAGTTGCTGGTTCATGATCGCTTGCGACCCCACTGGTCTCAGTCCGGGGCAATCGTGTTTGCCACCTTTCGCTGCATTGATTCGATTCCGAAGAGCGTCATGCAACGATGGGATCGCGAGAAAAATGATTGGCTCGATCGACGCGGTTTACTGAAGTCACGACACTGGTCCGATGTCCTGGCGACGCTCGAAGCATCAATCCATGCGGAGTTTAGCAAGCACTTTAATCGTTGCCGCGAGGATTTTCTTGACACCTGTCGAGGACGTTGCCTGTTGCGTCGACCCGAGCTGGCAAAGATTGTTGGAGACGCACTGATGCATTTTGCCGGGCAGCGTTATGCCTTGGGTGACTTCATTGTGATGCCCAATCATGTGCATTTATTGGCGGCATTCCCCGATGAGGACGCCATGGAAAAACAGTTTGATTCGTGGCTCCATTTCACTGCGTTTCGCATTCATCAAACCATCGGTGAAAAAGGACACTTTTGGCAGCAGGAGCCGTTCGATCACTTAGTCCGCAGTCTCGCGCAATACGAGTACCTGGTGAGGTACATTGAAGAAAATCCCCGCAAGGCGAGGCTGCAACCCGGTGAGTATCTCTACCACCGGGACCAATGTCGTTGATCGCAATGTCGTTGATCGCTCCGCGATCAAAACGTGCATCAAATTTGTAGCCTGCGGATTAGATAAGCCGTTTTTGTCTTGCTTCA
>NZ_ANOG01000352.1 GCF_000346295.1 Rhodopirellula maiorica SM1
AAGAGTGGATTCTATGGAGTACGGTCGAGTTTGATTTTATCAAGATGCCACACGCGTTCTGTACCGGCAGCAGCATCATGCCGCAAAAGGTCAATCCGGATACGCTGGAACTGACCCGCGGCAAATCGGCTCGCGTGATGGGCAATCTGCAAACGCTGATGTTGTTGGTCAAAAATTTGCCATTGGCGTACAACCGTGATTTGCAAGAAGACAAGCCGCCACTGTTTGATTCGTTTGATACCGTGATCGCCTCGCTCGAATTGGCGATTCCGATTGTCGAAGGTTCCGAGTTGCAGCGAGATTCGATTGCCAGCCGTTTGGAACGAGGTTATTTGGACGCAACGACATTGATGGAGTGGATGATTCGCAAAGGCATGCCGCAGCGTCGAGCACACCATTTGGTTGGCGCGATTGTCGGTGAAGCGATGAACCGTGACGTGCCACTGAGCGAGTTGCCGCTGGACGTGATGCAGTCACACGCAGCAGAGATCGACGAGTCGGTCTACGAGATCTTGGGCAGCCGGAAAGCGGTTGAAGCGTTCGTCAGTTACGGTTCGTCAGCACCCGAGCAGGTGCGAGGTCAAATCGAACGTTGGACAAAACAGCTAGCCTCGTCATAAGCATCGCTGCCACATACGCCATTCGCCGTAACGAAACTCGCCAAGTGTTTCGGAGGTGAATTAAGGGCGTAGGGCCGGTTCCTACCGGCCAATTACAACGCGCCCAATCACAATGCGGCCGGTGAGAACCGGCCCTACGTCTGTTTCGAAACTTACGCGTCGAATTGTGATTTGCTGGGCGAAACGCTTACCCCCGGCCGCGTTCTAACAACACCAACATGATCATCCCGAGAAGCGATCGCAGTTCGTCGTCTTCGGGCATTTCACCAAGTTTCTCGAGTACAAATTTGCCCTCAAATACCGCAGGTCGTTTGGTTAGCCGCAGCAGTGGCGTTCCGTCTGGCCGAGAAACAATATAGCTCGGATTCAACAGGTAGGCCGCGACCAGTCCGATGATCGGAATTTCGCCCAGCAGACTTTCGAGCACTTTCTTCATCGGACTCTCTTCATTGATCGTCATGTCGATGGCACCGTTCTGCATGATCTCGTAATGGGCGGACCATAGCGATTTCATGCCCTTGCGGCGGACCGCACCCCATTCGTTGCCTTGCGCATCGGTGAAGTGATAGTTGGCGGAAAAGTCGATCATGCGATCCGACGCGATGGTGAAGATCAGATTCGATTGGCTGGAATCACTATAAATGTTCACCTTCTCTTTTAGCTTGAACATCTTTTGCTTGATGAACATCAACACGTTTCCGCTTGCGTCGGTAGCGGTAATACGCTGGCCAAAGGTCATCAACTTGAACGTTAATTCGATGGGGTACTGCATGGTGATCTCGGTTGGAATCGATTCGCAAACATCCAAATGGGCACAAAAAAAGCCGCGTCACATTGAAACGTGACGCGGCTTAGTCTAGCTGATTTCACTGCACATGTTGCAGCGTGACAAATTAGCTCTTTTGTCCAGCTTGGTTTTGCTGATTCAAACCGGGACGAACTCGCTTGTTGATGTCGGTTTCCAAAACGCCGAATACCGATTCGTGACGAGCGACCGACATCTGCAGTGCTGCCAACAAACGCTTCGCGGTGAAGAAGTTCACGATGATGCGTTGCTTAACTTGGATGGGGTCCTTGGGAACGCCGATCGGTTGTGGGTTCAAACCGAAGTCGATGATCAATTCTTCAGGCGATCCGGTTACGCGGCAAAAGTTTGCGTAGCATGCCAACGCGTTGTCATCAGTCACTTGGACTTGGACAGGTTGTTGTTGCTGTGTTTGTGCTTTTTCCGCTGGGGCTGCAGCACTGGTGGCTGCTTCTGGTGCGTCGGCTGCGGGGCTCTTGGTCTCGTCTGCCATCAGTAATTTCACTCCGAAAGGTAAAGAAGAAATATCATGTTGTTCTCGCATCACGAACAAGCGAAAACGGGTGGGCGTAAAAGTCGTCTCGGGTTTGCCGCCCGAATCGCACTCTGTCCCAGTCAGCTCACTTTCTGTTATGCCTGCGTCACCATGATCAAAAACATCCTGACAATTCGCATGCTAACAATATGGGGGGCTGCTGCAACGTGAGACGACCTTGTTCGATTAAATATTTGTCAATGTCTGTTTTGCCGTGTTAAACCACGCGAAATGCGTAACTTGGCGAGTTGTTTACAACTCAAAGTTGAAGGTCTTCGCAATCACTCGCCACAACCGTGATCCCAGCGACATCGGGTCGACGTGCACCTTGGCACTGCCTCGGTAACCCGGTCGCAACGTCAAGTTTTCAGGGTCCAGTGGTACGCGTGCTTGGTAGGAAACGCTTCGAGGTTTGATCATTCCCGTAGTGGGGTCAATTTCAGTTTGTAGGTCGCCTCCGGTCTGGCTAGCCATCGATGACGAGGTTGCTTTGAGTGGGTCGTTTGATTTTTCCGAGATCGTTCCGCTAAAGGTTTCCATGCGGTTTGCATCAAGTTTCATGTCGACCGATTGGCCGACGCGGACCAATTGGTCGTCGCCTTGATCGATCACCAATACGGCTTCGAACGCATCTTGACTGCCTATCTCGCAAATCAGGTCATCTGCCGTCAACATCGCGCCTCGATTTCGTTCATCAAGCGGCGATCCGGTCCAACCGGGCAACCGGCCGTCCTCGGGATCTTTCGAGTCGCGTTCGGGTGGCGGCAAGACAAAACCGTCACGATTCGCACGAATTACCAATCGCTCTAACTCTTCTTCGGTTTTTGCACGCACCGAGGCCAGCGAATGGAGCAATTCAACTTGAGTTTCAATCGATGCTTTTAGCGATTGGTCATAGCTGCTGCGGAGCGACAGATTGCGAAGCTTGATGGTTTCGACTTCCTCTTCGCCGCGATAATCGGCCAAGCGAATTTGCAGATCGGGGTTCTCTAGGACCGCGATCTTGTCTCCGACACGCACTTCGGTTCCCGGCTCGACCGTCCACACGATGCGTCCTGGGGTTCCGGCATACACCGCCCCAGCCTGACTAGGGCGAATCTCGAGGGCGCAATCCACATGATGGGGAAGCTCAATTTTAACAACGGCAGCGATGGCCAGCCCGGCGATCGCCAGCGTCGCCAACAAACGGCCACGTTTCACTTTTGATAATCTCCCAGGCGTACGACAAAACTTCCACGTTTGGATCACCGGTTGGGCAACCAGGCCAAAGAACCCGACCACCGCGACCATCCGTCCAATCACTTGAAGCCCATACGGTTCGAGCACTTTGATCACGAACCAACAAATCGAAAACACAACGACCCAGCGATAAATCACACTGGCGACGGTAAACATTCCGAACATGAACTTGCCCCGAGTGGGCATGAACGGATCGTCTTGTAACTCCAAACCGAGACACGTTTCTTGGAACCATCGCTTCAGCACTTCGGTGCTCTTTTGGCGAAGGTTCGGTATCTCTAAGAAATCCATCAGGATGTAATAGCCGTCGAATCGCAGCAGTGGGTTACCATTAACCAACACCGTGCTGACGACGTTCAAAAACATCATGTTCAAACACAAATCGTTAATCGTGGTGCCTTGTTCACTGAACCACCACACAAACGCCGCAATCGACGCCAAGATCATTTCGACATAGATCCCGCCGGCACCAATCCAAACGCGTTTCCACTTGTTCGGCAACATCCACGAGTCGGACACGTTGCAGTACAGACAAGGCGTGAACACCAGCAGCATAAAGCCGATTTCGTGGCATTCCCCGCCGAATTTTTTACAGCTCAACCCGTGACCAAATTCATGCAGCACTTTCACTAGCGCCATCGTGATGGCAAGAATCAACCAGCGATCGGCAGCAAAAAACTGCTGGAACGTCGGTAATTTCGCATACACGCTCTCGTATTGACTGGCCAACAGCAGTCCCGCCGCCCCGCACAAACCAATGAAAAAGATCAGTGCCGGGACGGTAAAGATCCAACCGAACCACGGCAGGATTGCATTCAGGATTTTTTCAGGGTCAAAGCCACGGAATCGCAGCGCAAAGACATTGGACATCTTGCCCATGACTTCTTTGTTCTTCTTTTTCCGCCCACGCTCGCGGAGTGCTTTTCCTTGCCCCGGAGAATTGCTGATCACCAATCCGCTGCGGTGCAACATTCCGATGAACTGTTGCAAATCGCCAAAGGTGATTTTTTGCGGAGCGAAACGCTGCTCGAATCCATCCTTGATCTGCTGCAGGCTGACATGCCCGTCGAGCATGTTCAAGATGTAATACTCTTCGTCGTGAAAACGAAAATACTGCAGACCGACAGGTTCCTTGACGACCCAATAGCCAGTGCCTTGATAGCGATGTCGACTCGCCGTCAAGTCAGGTCGTTTGCGCACCGTCAGCGGCCTTGAGGAGCTGCTTACGAGTGATTCAGCAAGTGTGGCCATGAAGTAGAAAGGTGAAGAGTGTAAAAAGTGGGATAGGCTTCTAGTCGGTCATGTCGGAATCGCTAATATCTGCACCGGCGATTCTCGAAGCGAGACTGGATGCTCACAGAGGCGACCGCGAAACCGATGCGACGATAGGTGAATTACTTCAGCACGGTCATTTCGGCTCGCATTCCTGGCTTGACCAACCACTGCTGGCCCGCTTGCTTGTTTTCGATGTTGACCGAGATTCGATAGAGTTTGTCCAGGCCGATCTCGCTGCCGACGAAGTCGACCTTCGCATCGAAAGTGACGGCGTTTTCATCGCTTGAATCGCGATACACTCGCACGCGAACCGGCATCCCTTTGACGACTTGTTCCGAATACTGCCGCGTGTCGATGTATCCTTCGACTTTCAATTTGTCCAATTGCACCAAGGTCGCCACTGGGCTTCCCGGTTGCACCCATTCGCCAAGCTGGGCAATTCGAGCTTCGACGTAGCCATCAAAGGGAGCGGTGATCCGGCGTTTCTCGATCTCGTATTCCGCCATTTGACGTTCGCTCTCTTTGGCTTTGAATTGAACCTTGGCGATCTGCATCTGCATTTCCGCCAAGTCAATTTTTAGCTCTGCCCGCGTCGCTTCGAAACGTTTCTTTTCGAGTTCCCAAAACGGGATCGCGCCTTCACGCCGGAGTTCTTTGAAAGCTTCTAGCTCAGCGAACGCAAGGTCCTTTGCATTTTTCGAATCCTTCAAATTGACGTCGTTGGTCGCATTGAGCAAGGCTTCTTTTTCTTCGGCCTTCTTTAGCTCTAAAGCAAATTTTGCCTGTGTGTCGTCGATCACAACCATCAATTCGCCGGCGGTTACAGTCCAGCCTTCATCGAACTTTAACTCCATTACCTTGCCATCGACTTCGGCAGGCACATTCACATTGTTGATGAATTTGACCGTGCAATTCTCGGCATGAATTTCGTTCGTCGATGTGTTGGAGGTGGTTTGAGCCAACGCAGGAGTCGCAAACGCCATCGCGACTGCGGCAATCATTGTTTTGTTCACAGATTCAAACTCGATTTCATTGGGGGCATCATGATGGGACAGCTTCGGTACACCGTCGCATGGCTTGTACTAGAAGAAGAATTTACAGCACCACTCGTAGATCTCGTGAAAGAACACAAATCCACTCGATCGGCGGCCGCAGTAGACTTTGGCAATCACCTTGGCTCCGGGACGTGGGTGCAGTTCTTGCAGCGAAGCCTGCTCGGGGTAGGCTGACATCTTGATCACCGCGCCATGTTCTTCGTTCGGTTCGGCGCGAGCCGAGATGTCGGCGACCCTCAGCGATGCGTCCAGCTTCTTGTCCGGATCGGTCGCCAAAATGTAGGTCACATCCAGCTCGGTGGACTGAGTCTCTTTGACGTATTCATCCAAATGACCTTCGCGTTTTTCAGGAAGCTCTAGCTTCAGGAACAGCGGTTGGCCAAGATCCGCCACCTCCAACAACACTTGTCCAGTGGAAATGGGGCGGCTTCGCAACATCTTTTCGACGTCCCACGAAGTCACGATGCCATCGATCGGCGAACGGATGATCAGTTGCTCGGCGCGATCAACTAGCAGCTTTTTCTTTTCGATCAACACCCGTCGTTTCGTGTCCAACTCGCTGACTTCGCCTTCGAGAGCACGTCGTTCGGCAGGTTCCAAAGATTTTCGTTGAGACAGCTGTCCTTGGTTTCGCGCCTTTTCAGCCAATGCGGTTTGGATCTGGCCTTCGATGTCCGTCAATTGAATTTCAAGATCGCGGTTGCGAAGCCGCACAAGTTCTTGACCGACGGTGACCGGTGTATTGTGGTCGACTAGAACTTCGATCACCTCGCCATCGATCGGAGCAAAAATCTCGCGTCGTGCTTCCGGCGTCAACGTGCCTTCGGCTTCGAGGGTGAAGTCTTTGGGAATGAAAACCAGGGCCAGCACAGCGGCAATGATCAGCGCGACAACGCCAAGCGTTTTCGGGAGCGTTCGGGCTCGCAATACCCAAGTTGCACGTCCCAGTGCTCGCCAAACCGGCATCAAGAACAAATTGCTATGCGACATCGAATTAGCGATCGCACGTGTGCCGTGCTCGTACACCAAGTCGCAACGCGCGTGAAAGATTTCAGTCGGAATGTTGCTCTCGATTTGCTCGATGATCAATGCCCCGATGACTTCACCACGGTGGGCATTATCGCGGTCGATCTCACCCGCGGCACCGGTGTCGGCTTCGGAACCAAGTTTTCGTTGCGGTTCGCGGAGCGGCAAAACCGCGATGCTGCGACCATAGGATTGGTCGACGTAGTCCTCGAGTGCCTCTTCGATTTGAGGCGGCAAATCTTCGGTTGATCCGTCATGCCACAGCGGTTCGCCAGCCGCTACCACTCGCGTGGCTAATTGATTCAGCGATGCGACAATATTGGATCGATTCTCGATTGTGTCTTGGCCGCTAATCGCTTTGACCGTGCACTTGCGACCCTTCTTGATCGCCACACTGACACGGTCACATCCGATCAACCGCCGTCCTTCGTTGGCGACGATGTGAGCGGTTTCCATCAAGTCGAGCGATTCGTGCGATGCTCGGGCGAAAGCGTCTGCTTGTTGCCACAGCGTTTGGCGATCGCCAAGTTTTTGTAGCTTCTGGCCTCGCAACCAATCGGCTGCCAGTTCACACATCTGTTGAACAAACCGCAGGTAACCACGCTGGGTGTCCGGGGCGGTGTCAGGCCGCTGGAAAATTTCGATCAAGCCATCCTGTTGTTCGTCGTGCTTAAGTGCACCGAGAACGAGCAGGTAACGCGTCGGATTGCCTTCGGCTTCGCCATCGGTGGTTCCCGAATAGGGAGGAACGATCAGCGATTGCCCCGTGTTGGCGACACGTTGAATCAAGCGAGTGTGACGCGTCGCGTCTTCGGAATCACCCGACAACACGCTCGGTTCAGCATTGATTTGGTACTGCAGCTTTAGCTGGCGATCTTCGTCTAACAGCCAAATGGCACCGCCGGCGGCGGCCAGCGCGGTGATGATGCGGGAAAGCAGTTCAGGATAAAACTCGCCGGCCGTCGCTCCGGATTTCGAGAGCGCAGCAATCTCGTTGACCAGCGAGCGGATCTGAGCTTTGGTTTCCTCAACGGTTTGTTGATTGACCGACATGGCGTATTTCGGTGCTCACGAGGGAGTGAATAGGGTTAAGCGTCTGTCGACAGTAATGAATCGAGCGGTTCGCCGCCATGTTGACCTGAGCGGTTACGCAAGAAACACAACTCGCGGCACCGGCCTTGCCGATTGATGCGGATAAGCTGCATTTGCCCATTCTGCGCCGTTGCTTTATTCCCTCACGGTGAGGCGAAAATAGGACATCTCGGTAGACCAGCGAAGGAATTTTGCCGACGCGTCTAGACAGCTTATACAAATTGTATAAACTCGTCTAGACTGAGCGGGGGGATTTGTTTTAAGTTTCTCGGCGGTGGCTGTTTGTTCACGTTCCTTTCGCGTTTCGATTTCATGCTTAATCCCGATCCCGCTGATTTATCGCTGCAGCGACAGGACGCCGATGGATCGGGGGCGCTGTCGAGCGAGGTGGCGGGGGCAGCCATCGAAGATTTGCAGCGTGAGATCAGTCGGCTGCAGCGTTCGATCCGGCAGACGATTCAGTCTCATTTGAACCGGTTTGCCGGCGAGAATTTTGGATCGTTACAGCAGAACCAGCAGATGGCCCAAGCGATTCACACGCTTTTGGAGAGTCATGGATTGCGGGTCCAGTGCAGTGAATGCGGGCACCCGGCGATTTTGCGAGTCTCGGCACGCCCGGGGATCGAGCATGGTGCGTTTGTGTTTGACCATACGATTGATCGTCGTCGCACGTTCCACGGCGGTCGGGCGGTGATGCCACAAATTCGGCTCGTTTCGAAACCTGCACGAAAAAAAGCCGCCAGCTGAACCGCCCGCTGACATCCACCCTCCTAGCTTGCGTTGTCGGCGTCGGGAATCGAGCTCCTTAAAAAAGGAGCTGAAGAAGAGGGCTGACGTTGGCACCACAGCGGGCTCGTTTTCATTTCCAATATTTTGGTATGATCCCGGGCATGAGTACGGAAGAAAACAAAACAGCGGAACTGACACCGACGCAAACCACCGAGATGTTGAGGGGGGCGATTGGTCAGATCAAATTCGCTCGCAATTACACCTTGGAATTGCTGGCAAAGACTCCGCAAGAACTGTGGTTCAAGATTCCTGAGGGGATGCCGACCAACGTCGCTTGGCAAGTCGGGCATTTGGCGGTCAGCCAATATGGTTTGTTGATGTTTCGCATTCGTGGTCGCGGGCCCGATGATCTGGAGTTAATCCCTGGGAAATTTCGCAAGGCGTATGGCCGCAGCAGCGTGCCGAGTGATGACCCCTTATCGCAACCGACGGCGGATGAGTTGTTGGCTCGATTGGCCCAAGTGCACGAGCAGTCGATGGCGGTGCTTGATGCGGTCACGCCCGAGGTCTTGCTCGAACCGGTCGATATGCCTTACGCCGCTTACCCCAATAAACTGGGTGGCGTTTTGTTTTGTCCAATCCATGAAGGTATCCACGCGGGCCAGCTTGGCGTTTTGCGGCGAATGCATGGACTCGAACCGGTGCGGTAGGTGCCGGCTATCGGTTTGCACGATTGTCGTTGATCGCTCCGCTGATCACACGGTTTTCTTGAGCCGCTGACACCGGCCTTTGAATTGAATCAATCTTTATCTATAGACGAAGCAATAAAACAACATGGATGATCCATCCGCGGCGGCTTTGGGAAAGCGTCATCGATTGATTCTGATGCGGCATGCAAAGAGCGACTGGTCAGACGGAGGGCTTTCGGATCACGACCGTCCCCTTAATAAACGCGGCAAGCGTGATGCGCCGCAGATGGCCGAGTGGCTTCGCGAGATCGATTGTTTGCCCAACGTCGTCCTTTGTTCATCGGCGGTGCGAACGCGAGAGACGCTTGAACGGATGCAGAGTTCATTTGGCTCGGATGTTGTCGTTAGCTACTCAGAGTCGCTGTATCTGGCGTCACCCGAAACGATCAGTAATGTGATCGCCTCGGACCATTGTGATGCGTCCACCGTCATGGTGCTCGCGCACAACCCTGGGATGGCGTATCTGGTTTCACAATTAGCGGGACAGATGGTCGACATGCCGACTGCCGCGATTGCCTATTTTTGAAGTTTCCGTTACTGATTGGAGCAAGTTCCGGCTGAGCAGCCCGGT
>NZ_ANOG01000353.1 GCF_000346295.1 Rhodopirellula maiorica SM1
ACCAACGGCGAAGTGGACACTTTTTGAGGCATGTTTGACACGACGACCAACTCAATAGAGTCGTGATTTCCCGCTCCAAACCGTGGAAGAGTGCGACGCAGAAATCGCGATGTGAGCGCACCGGAGCGATTCAAGAAAATTAGGTGGCCCCTGGAAACCGGCCCTTTTGCAAACCTAGGATGTTTCCACGCTCAGTCGCAGTGGCTGGGGAAAACAACACAAACGCAAAAAAGAAAAAACAGAGAACCTCGGAGACGGCAAACACTCGTCAAAGTATCCGTCTCCGAGGTCGGCTCCCATTCAGCAGTCACAGACATTGTCGCGATCGACCGTCACAAGTCAATCAGATTATGTCCATCTGGTGGGAGTCTCTGTCGGGAGACCACCATGACGACGACCATCGACACAGCCGCCGACATCGACGCAAGACCACCCCACCCACACGATGTCCCCTATCTGCGACTGTCCAGCGAGTGCGTACGAGAGTGCGGCATCGGCCCGGCGATCACGATGGCCGTCTATTACCAGCAGGCTGGGGCAAGCTGGAATTTCAGGAAGCTGGAAACGCTGGGGTTGGTCAAGATCACCGGATTCGGGATAGCCACCATCAAGCGGCATTTGACCCAGTTGACCAAGCACGGATGGATAGGAAAAAGGTTCGACGAAAGGGCACCGGCCGACGCACTCCATCGCGACGCATCACGGATCGCGTCCGGCGCACAGA
>NZ_ANOG01000354.1 GCF_000346295.1 Rhodopirellula maiorica SM1
CGAACCGTTTTTACGGATAAACAAACTCGTTTTCCGACAGTTTCTGGTCGTTGTTTTTGTCGAATTTCGGGAAGCGTTTGGGAGCTTCGTCGGGATCGGGCTGATGCAGCAAGAACTCGTCGAGTGTCAAGAATCCATCTTGGTCTCGATCGCGTTTGGCAAACATTGCCGTCCGCGACTTGGCATTGTGAGCCCGCTTTTTCTGAGCTTGTTTCAATTTTTCGGCCGCTGCTGCTCGCTGTTTGGGCGTTTTCCATTGCGGCTTCGGTTCGGGTTGCTTGTTAAGCTCTGCGGTGATCGTGGCGACGACCTCGGGGGATTTGCTGGCAATGTTTTGCGTCTCCAGCGGATCATTTTCATAGTCGTAAAGTTCAATTTCGGCGGTTTCCGATTTCGCTCCGATCTCTTTCCATTGGACCATGCGGTAACGCGAGTTGCGGATCGCGCGGCCAAGTCGTGACCCGCGAGGATAAACGTGGGTCACATAGTCGCGGACGTGTTGGCTGGGATCTCGAACGACTGCCGCCTGGCTGACGCCATCAAGATCTTCTGCTGGTTCGATGCCCGCCAGCTCAGCCAACGTCGGATAGATATCGACCGTTTCCATCATCGCGGTGGTCGATGCGCCGCGGGCAGCACCAGGGGCGGCAATGATCACCGGGATCCGTGCGGCTTGCTCGTAATTGGTGTGCTTGCACCACATGCCGTGGTCTCCCAAATGCCATCCGTGATCGCCCCATAATACGATTATGGTGTTGTCCGTGAATCCATGTTGATCAATTGCGTCAATCACTTTGCCAATTTGAGCGTCTGCATAACTCGTTGCGGCATAATAGCCGTGAATCAAATGACGCGTGGTCGACTCGTCAATCGGTCCCTTGCTTCGCATGTCGCTGTAATTGCGAAGCTCACCGCCGTTGGTGGCAGCGTACGACGGAGCATCGGTGGGCGGCGACGTCACCTCGGGCATCGGCAGCTCCGCCGGGTTGTACAGGTCCCAGTATTTTTT
>NZ_ANOG01000355.1 GCF_000346295.1 Rhodopirellula maiorica SM1
ACCTGGTCTGCGATCCAACAGCCTGTCGCTTTGCATCGCCCATTTGCATCGAGCGAGTGGGTCACGCTAACCCTGCGCTGCGAACCGCTTGGCAGCGGATGTTGCCAAGAACTTCCTGGGGCACTTGCCCTGATCTGAAAGTCGCGGCGACTCGTTGATCTGCTTGAAATTCAAATCGCAGAAGCCGGTCGCGGGCCGAGAGGCAGCACGTGGTGAGTTTGTGCTGGTTGTCCGCTAATTGCGGCTCTTAACATCGACTCGCCTTTGACAATCTCAACAGCGACTCTTTGTAAGGTGCAATTGGGCGAGACGAATCACAATCCGGGTCATCGTCACTCGGCATTAGAGTGGGCTGCAAACTGTTGCTAACACGCTCGAAGACCCGAAATTTTTAGAAGCTTACATTGTTGCGAGCGGCGGCACCTGACACACGAAAAAAGCCGCTGCTTAGCAAGGCTAAACAGCGGCTATAAGATTTTCTGTTTTCGAGGTCGACTGCTAGTCACCTCGAAGCAATTCACTAATTCCGAAGGTGAAGAAGGTTCCGAGCCCGAAGTTCAACAACTCTTCTTCGCATTTGTACTGCAAGATGATTGTGTCACCTGCCTGAATTAGCGGCCGCTGCCGCGGATCATTCAAGGCTTTGGCTAGATCGACTTCGATTGCAACCTGCCCGTCACAAGGCGTCTTGCGAAGAATATAGACCAACCCTGGAGGAACGCCACCGACACCGCGAGCACCGCCGGCTAGTCCACCGCCTCCAGCTTGATTTCCAGTAGCCCCCAGGCCTTGTCCAGCAAGTGCCATTGCACCGACAACATCGAGATCGTAATCACGCGGCAGCGGGAATTCACCACCACCAAGCAATCCACCTGTGTAGTAAACCTCGGTTTCTCGCGATTCGATGTAAACGATGTCGCCGTCTTTTAATTCGATATCTTCCGCCGTGATATTTGGCACCACTCCGGGCTTCACTCGCAGCGGAATTCTCAAAATGGAGGGATCTTCTGGCAACTCAGGAGGACAGGCACAAGGATCGAGGCGAGCGGCTTGCTGTTGTGCATAGAACTGCTGCACAAACTGAGCACGCTTTCGCTGGTCCGCTTTGCTCGCTCGCAGAATCTTGACTTCGTTTTTCGCGGTCAGTCCAGGCAATCCGCCCGTTTCGACCAACGCATGTAGGATGTCATTTTGATAAGCCGCGAGCTTAACCAGACCTCCGCTAGCACTTTGGTCAGTAATTCCCCGTATCTCATCACTACCGCCTCTTCCGGCAGTGTCTTCGCGAACCACGATCACATCGTAGGTTCGTTCTTTGATGATCGTCACGATCGGGCGTGCTTTTTCAGGACGCAGGATTTCGCTGTCAATATAGGCGTCACGAATCGCTTCGCGAACCTGTTCGAGCGTCAAACCTTCGACCCTTAATGGCTCGATCAGTGGCAGCGCCAACGTCCCATCGTCTTGCACTGCGATCGGATAACCAATCGACGGCGGCAACGTGCTCTGAGCATCCGGGAAGTTTACCGGTGGTGGCTCTGGAGGAGCATTGGGCGGATTAAAGGGCAACACACCTTCGATATAGACACCGAGGATGTCGCCGCCAGCCAACTGATAATCTCGTGGCGGCTCAAGTGAGAGCAGCGAAATATCAACGGGCACCAAATCATTCTTCGGCTCGGCAAAAAACTGAGGCGGCAATCGATTCGCTGGCACACCGTCAATCGGCTGCGTCAGCGTCGAACAGCCACTAAAGGCGGTGCAAAAAAGGCCGGCGGCAGCAACGGTCTTGATGGACCGCAGTACACGGAGCGCCCGTTTTTTGGCTTGCAAAGGTTTCCTGTTCATCCCTGAACTCTCTAACTGTTGGACAATGCGTATGCGTAATTGGGGCGCTTTCATGGCGTCGCCAGAACTTAATTTTTTCCGTGCTTATTGAAAGCTGAACGGCAACTTACTTGTAGGCGAATCGGCTACGGGAGCCGATCCGGTCGGATCCTCCGACGCTGCGACTGGACTGTTGAATCCCTGGTCAGCAAAAACCTGATCGACAATCGTATCCGCGTCTAAAACATCTGCGTCGGAATAGCTCACCTCCTGGCTCGCTTTGGGCTCGAGATCCGGAACCGATTCGGAGGATGCCGAAAAGCTATAGCCGCCACCGTTTTGCATCTGGAAAGACGAGTCTTCCTGATGAAAACCATGGCCATCTTGGAGACGATCTTGAGGCCCGATCACGCCGCCGTCTAACTCAACCGGCTCGATCAACTCGGGACTCTCATCATCCGCATCCAAAAATGGACTTTCCAGCGGTGTGGGCTGCGGTTCGTAATCGAGCACCGTCGGAGCGGCTTGCACCGGCAATGGTGCCGCCAAATTCGGCGGTGGCGCGCCATAGGACATTTGTACATTGCTCCAGTGCCCTACGCCGTCTTGCTCGGCTGCCTTGACTCCCATTGGGAACCCAGCAAACCAATCGTTGACGGCGAGTTGGCCATTGGAGGATTGATACATCCACCCCCAATACTGCGACGGAGCAATCGCGGGCGTACAGCCGTTGCCTCCGTTAGCAATATCCATATAACCCGCGATGAAACCATCTTTAAAAGCGTTTGATGGATTACAGAAGTTAGCCTTCTGGCAATGCCACGCCTTCGCTGCCATCGTCTTGTTGCGATGGCCAATCATAAATTCGTTGAGCCCGTCGTGATTTCTCAATTGCCGGGCCGCACCACTGAACATTGAACACCCGCCCGTGCCGAGCACGACAAGCGAGAGTCCAGCGAACAGTGCAGTACGAGCGAGCCGATTGACCCTGCCGACTTGATGACTCAAGCGGCGTGGCACTGGTCTGCCTCCGCGTCCTAAGCGATTGCACGCCAATGACGGGGAAGAATTCCGGCTCAAATTACGTGTTCCGGCCGCGACGCCACTGTGGACGCTGATTCGTGATTGCGGCAAAATTTTTGAACGAATCGCCATTTGGCCCCCCTTTGGCAGCAAAGGCATTCCGTGTTCTAGTCCTACTATTTGTGCGGGTTGTGCTAGAAAGAACACCCGCTCACCCCTATTTATCGCCGGGACGGCTATGCGGGATTAACTAAAAATCGGGAAAACACGTCTTGCGGCAACTTTGGCGGTTGTGCCGAGAAACCGGATCTCTGCGGTTTTGACCACCCGAGTGGCGGTATCCGCAACGATTGGGAAGGTTATGCTTGTCAAAATCCCCCTTTTTTGACACTAAAAACGTTCGATTTTACATTTCGATTTTTATACTGGGCCGGCAGGCGCAAGGTAATTGAGTGTCCCCTCGTTGCCGCCGTCGGTCGTTCAGACGCTGAATTTGGGGTTGAGCTTGCCTGCGGTGGCCAAGTGGAAAGGCAACTCTCCACCTCCCCCCCAAGAACAAAAGCTTGTCCAGAATTCGCTTTGGTTTAAAGTATTAGACTTAAACCAAGCCGGTATTTAACCCTCACCTGCCTTATATCGGCTTAAGGGAAAACAGAGAACCGAAACATTTGTTCCCCACTTTCCTTTTTAAGAAACGTAAACCTGCAAATTTGCTTCGCCAATTTGTAGGGCCTAGAGCATTGCAACACTGATTATCAAACTAGACTTATCCTCTTGGGCAAACTTTATGACCGGGCTAATGCTAGCATGTCTAGCAATCTCGCTAACATGCGCACTTATTCTTGTACCTGCAGTGCGAGCGTTTGCAATTCACATTGGGATGATCGATAAACCTGATGGCGAACGCAAACTTCATCGAACGCCCATTGCGTTGGGTGGTGGCGTAGCGGTTTTTGCCTCGCTGTTGATTGGATTTCTAGCCACCGTCCTAGTCGATCGAAATTTCAATTCTTATTCGCTCGGCTATTTCAACTCCAGCTGGTACATGCTGATCATTGCCGCTGCCGCAGTCTTACTGGTGGGGCTCGTTGACGACCGCTGGCCATTACGTGGCCGCCAAAAACTACTAATTCAATGTCTGATCGTTGCCAGCGTTGTGGGCAGCGGAACGGTGATCCGCCAGATCAACCTAATGGGTTTTGAAATAGCGTTGGGAAACTTAGCTTTTCCTGTCACGATGCTGTGGTTGCTGATTGCCATCAACGCCTTGAACTTAATCGATGGCGCCGACGGAATGGCCACCACGGTTGGCTGTATTGTGTGCGCGGGACTTGGCTTCTTAAGTAGTCGATCTGGCGTCAATTTGACCGCAGTTCTGTGCTTCGCACTGTCTGGATCTCTACTCGGTTTCTTGGTCTTTAATCGCCCACCAGCTACGATCTACCTTGGTGATGCTGGCAGCATGATGATCGGGTTCTTTGTTGGCGTTTTGGCGATTTGGAGTAACACTAAAGAGTCGACCGTTCTTGCTTCCGCACCGGTCGCGATCCTTGCGCTACCACTGTTCGATTCGACCGCTGCCATTTTGCGGCGATGGCTTACAGGACGAAGCATTTATGTGACTGACCGAGCCCACCTGCATCATCTATTACAAGCAAAATATGGTAGCTTGGGCATGCTTGCGGTGGTCGCCGGTCTTTGTCTGATCACCACCACGCTCGCATGTCTATCGACTTACTACTCCCTTCCTTGGGTATCCGTCATCGGTGTGATCTTCACCCTTGGAATATTGATCCTGACGCGTTCATTTGGTCACGCTGAGTCCAAGTTGGTATTCACACGTGCGATTCATTTTTGTCATTCGTTTTCGACCTCACCAACCATTTGTGAATCAGAAAAACAACATCGCAAACAAGCTCTCCAAGGTTCGGGATCATGGGAAACCGTTTGGGAGCCCATCGTCAATCTCGCACAGTCACACAGTCTTGCGAGCATTAAGATTGATTTGAATATCGCATGGCTGCATGAGGGCTATCATGCGTCATGGCACAGCGTTCGCCTACCAGAGAAGGCTCATCAGCTAACAATGTGCATCCCCTTGTTCACCTGCCGTACGAAGGATCAAAGCAATTTGGTCATCGGGCGACTTGAACTGGTTGGGTCTGCAAAATCGCCTCAAATCTACGAGAATATTGCTGGGTTCATTGAACAATTAATCGAATTGACTCCTCAAATTGATCGC
>NZ_ANOG01000356.1 GCF_000346295.1 Rhodopirellula maiorica SM1
GAGTATCATCATCGGATCGCCAACGTGATCTCCGCCGATTTCCGAACCGATGGATCAGCGTCCGGAAGTATTGGCGTCCCACTTTCACGCGAGCCGGTTTGGACCAACAGGCGGCGCAGTGGTGGGAGGTCGCCGGGGCATCTGCCGTTGCCAGCGGGGCGTTTCTGGAAGCAATCGAGCACTTAAAAGCAGGCTTGTCGCTAGTCGAGCGTTTGCCGGAATCGAGTTCACGAGACGCGTTGGAACTGAAGATCAATATCTCGCTGGGCATCGCGATCCTTTCGATCATGGGATATGCTTCGCCTGATTTGGAATCGATCTACGACCGGCGCGCCGTGCTCTGCCAGAAATTGGGCGATCCGATGGCACAGCTGCACGCATTGTGGGCCAAGGGGTCGTGGCGAATCGTCAGTGACGATGTGGTGCCCTGCATTGAAATAGGCCAATCGATGATGCCCATGGCGGAACAGATCGATGACGATGGAGCTCGCACCGAGGCGTTGTTCATCGATGCAATTGGACGATATTATCATGCCGAGTTTGCTGCGTCGCTGCAGTCCACGCAGAAGGGAATGCAACTGTTTGATGCTGACAAAGCGATCTATCATCTCCGTCGTACTGGTCAACACGCTGGCGTTGCGCATCTGTGTTATCTGGCGCTGAATCAGTGGCATTTGGGGCAGCCGAATTCAGCAATGGCGTCGATGCGTCAAGGCTTGGAAATGGCCGAAACCTTGGATCATCCCTTTAGCGTTGCGTTTGCACTGCACCATCATTCGTGGCTGTCCGTTTCGATGGGACGCGGCGACGAGGCGGTGAAGATGGCGGACCGACAAATCGAAGTTTCGCAGCAACAAGCGTTCTTCTTCTGGGAAACCACCGCGATGTTGTATCGTGCGGGCGGATTGCTCTGCACCGGCGACACGCAGGCCGCAAATGAAGTGTTGGATGAAGCGATCACGCGTTACCAAGGCACCGGTGCTCGGCTGGCGACGCCGCTGTACATGAGCTATGTGGCGTCTGCCAAACGTCAAATCGGTGACCTCGCTGCAGCGGAACATGCGGTACATCGTGGTCTGGATGCCGCCAACACCTTTGCAGACCGTTTCGCGTTGCCGGAACTGTGGCGTCAAAAAGCACGTTTGGCACAGTCACAAAAAGATCGCGGCGGAGTCGCGGAATCGTTGTTGAATTCGGTCGATGTTTCTCGAGACCATCAAGCTATCACGGACGAGCTCGCCTCCTGGCTGCACATTCAGCGTTGGTTGCAGCAATCCGGCCTCGAAGTCATCGGCAACCTAGACCAGCAGTCGTATTCGGTCGAAGAGGTGCAAGAAACAATCAACAGATTGCGAGCCCAAATCCAACCCGCTGACTTTGACATCCCAACGCTAACGTAAAAGAGTCCTGACACCTTTTTGTGCAGGTGGCATCTATTGGTGCTCGGCGATGGCCGCTTCATTATTGGGTAAATCGATCCCGTATCAGACGCACAATTCGCCTTCATTGAAAACGGTGGCCTGATCGCTTGGATTGAAGATTACTCGTTGGTTTCCTTTGGGAAATTTGGCAAAGTGTACGGAGTGTGGATCTCTTCCATGCCATTCTTGATGAACCGGCTGACCAACTTTGCGTGCTCTTGAACCAACATCACCACGTAGGGATCATCGGATTGGTATTTAACCTTCATCCCCTTTTCCGTTTCTTCATAGGACAGCGTGTAGTCGTCGGCGTGTTTGATCAGTTCGACAAAGATCGGGTGAAACGTCATCGGAGGCAAAGGATTGTCGCCAAGCACTCGGTCTTCCATTGCCGGCACATGTTCTTTCAACATCGTCGCGATCGCTTGATCATCTGACTCCGTCACCGCCTCGGCCCCATCGGGCAGATTCGTAACGGTTCGATTGATCTTGTCGCGATCGGCAAACATCGCATGCAAAGTCGTCATGTCGCCTTGCATGCCTTGCCTTGCCCCTATTCCTCGCCCCGCACCAGGACCGTGTCCCATTGCGGCGCCCGGCACAGATTCTTGAGTGTGATCTTCTTCGGCGAGAGTGTTTACGTCTTTTGCAACCATCGCCTGCGGATCAAGCGATGGTGTCGACGACGCATGGGTGATTGGGACGTAGGCGAAACCGTCCGCTTGCAGGTTGACAACGGCGGTCAGTGCCGACACAGCAGTTTTAACAAAGTCTGCGACGTCATCGGGTGTCGCGCCCTTGGCGATCAAGGTCTGACCACAGACGTAAAACTCAACACCGGCACCATGCAATTCTCGTAGAAGCTTCAAGTTGGGATTGCCTTCCGTTTTGAACTTCGCAGCATAAGCATCTGCGTTTAAGACCGCCAAGGTTGCATCACCGTGAACGACAACCGCGATTTCCACGTCGACTGGATCCGCTCCACCTCCGGCGTAGATGTTGACATATTTAGCAACTTTTTCGAATCCCGCATTCAGCTTGCCTGTTCCATTACCGCTTGTCAGATCGACCAAGAATTTCGTCGCGGCGCGAGGTTGCTGAGCCGCATCCGGCAAACGCACAACCCCGCCGTGATCGGCAATCACCGGATAGGCAAGCTCGTGGGACCCACCCTTTTTTTCGTTGGCAGCCGCTTGATGCCTCAGCCCCCGGCCTTGCCCCAAGCGGCGTCCGCGACCGCCGCCAAAACCGGCGCCTCGGCCGCCACCCAACCCCATCCCACGTCGCTGCCCAGGTGGATCTTGCGCGGGTGCGGATGCGGGCGTGATCGCGAGTACGCCAAAAAACAACACAGTAAACAACGTCATGGGGTGATTCATAAGACAGCTCCGTTGGGATGATTGCGGAAATCTAATTGTTAACGTTGGTGGCTAGAACCAACATGGACCGAAGCGTGAATCACCGTTAGCCGATTGGGCGCTAGCCCCGGTTGAATGTCGGAACCGTGGCTAGCGGGCTGTTGAGTGAATCAAGTTTCCTGTGGCAAAGGTGGCTGATGGACTAACTTGTCCGTCATTTTCGACGGACTAGGAAGTCCGTCGTACGACTAAATCAAGAGCCTGCTAGCGCCCAACAGACGGAAAGACTCCTGCCTCGCTGCTTCAAGTTCTGACATCTGCTGGATCGATACACTCAATATATCGCTACCTTACGACATGTCAACGGTTTCATTTTTTCCTTTCATTCGATCAAGTCGCGGCGACATCCTTGCCGCTTCCACCCGCGATGCTCCCCTAGTGTGCTTCGATTGCCGGTGTGCTTCGGTCATGCCGGTGTGCTTCGGTCATGCGGTGTGCTTCGGTCATGCGGTGTGCTTCGGTCGTGCGTGGAGCAATTCGTGAAGCAATTGCCATACCCAATACTGTGCCCTTCGCTCTCGCCGTAAAGAACGCCTCGAAAATCCGCAGGTGTATTCGACGGACTTGGAAGTCCGTCGTACGACTAAATCAACAGCCCGCTTGCGGCAAAGCGGCTAATATACGGAAAGACGTTTGGCTAGCTGCGTAACGTGCACCATGACGCACACCGCGCGCCCACTGCCATCTACTTTGGTAGCGGCACGGCGCGAGCCGTCCGGTTGAGGCGAGTAAAACGTTCGGTTTAGACAGGGCGAGGCCCCGCGCCGCACCGCTACAAACGCCACCCGTTTGGTGCCAAAGTAGATGGCAACGGTCGCACACCGGGCGCGCCATTGACATTGGATTGGTGCCACGACAGCGGTGTGCATACCGGATCGCTGCATGCGGCCAAGGAAGTCGCAAACAGATTGCGAAACACCCGCTCGCACCGGACTGTGTCTACACAAGTACGCCAGATCGATGTCGCCGGTTTCGTCAACAAACTCTGTGTCGCGGCGCATATGTGATACCACACAATTCGCCCAGGCTTGACGTCAAACTTCTGCGTGTTTGCCTCGTCTAACGAACGTCGGCGTAATCGTCTCCGTTGAGACTGCGGACCACCGAGCGCATCCAAGCGTCCAATTCCTGCTGCATACGAGTCAGCCGCGCCTGTTGCTCGGGTTCATCGGAACGATCGGTTGTTTCCAATGGATCATCCGCTAAATGATAGAGTTCGTATTTGTTGCCGTTCATTCGGTGCAGCTTCCACGGCCAATCGGTCCATGCTGCATGACCGGTGGCGACGTCTTCGGAGAAATGGGGGAATTCGTCGACGTCTTTGCGGATCCGCGGTTCGTCGTGCGGCAACGCCGCGCCGGCTTGCTGCTTTTCCATGATCGCTTTCAGGATGCGGTCGCTCCAAGTGGACTGTCCCGGCTGGAATAGGTGCCAGAACCCCATTGGCTTGCTGCGTTCGTCGGCCTGCCCCGCAATAATGTCACGGATGTCCGTGCCATCAATGGGGTGCGGAGGCGGCGACGAAATCCCGGCCATTGCTAACAACGTGGGATAGATGTCACAGGTCCAGGCTGGCACCGACGTTCGGCCTCTGAGTTTTCGAGCGGGCCACTGGATGATCGAAGGGATTCGCAACCCGCCTTCGTAAATGCTTCCCTTTCGCTGGCGACCACCGGACGTGGCTTCGTTCAGTCCGCCGTTGTCGCTGCAATACCAGAGGATTGTGTTCTCGGCGATGTCCATACTCTTCAGCTCCCGCCGCAATCGTCCAAGCTGCTGATCCAGCAAGGTGATCTCGCGATAGTAGCCGGCCATTTTTTCGCCGCGATAAAGCGGAGGACCTTCCGGGACTTCCTGGTGAGGATCGTGGGGCGAGGGGAACCAAATGACCGTGAACATCGGACGATCACCGTTTTGATGCTGATGCAGAAATTCGAGAGCATCATCCATCGCGAGGACCGTGCCTTTGCCGTCGCGGTGTTCGATCCTGCCATTGCGGCTCAGATACGGATCGTTGTCAAAGAAATTGAGCCCAATCACCCATTCGTCGAATCCCATCCCGCTGGGGTTACAGGGAGAATCAGGTTGCCCCGACCCCAAATGGACTTTGCCAAAGATTCCCGTTACGTACCCTGCAGCCTTTAGTGATTCGGCGATCGTTTGCTCCTCAGGCCGCATGTAGCGGCCGTGGTTGGTGACCTTGGTTCGTATCGGAGAACGTCCGGTCATCACGCTGGCGCGGGTTGGCGAACACACGGGTGCGGCGGCGTAGAAGCGATCGAACACGAAACCATCGTTGGCCATCGCGTCGAGTTCAGGTGTCTGTACGAATGGGTGCCCATTGTAACCGACGTCCCCCCACCCCTGATCGTCCGCCATGACCAGGATGATGTTTGGCCGCGGTTCGTTTTCATTGCCAGGTTGCGATTCGTCAGCCCACAACCATTGACCAGGCAAGAACGGTACAGACGACAATAGAAAGAATAAGCCAATCAGGCATCGCTTCGTAGTGATCATGGGTGCTTTCATCAAACAAGTTTCTTGACCGAGTTCGTCATAGTCTACAGACTAGCGATGGCAGGTGTTAGCGGTTTTAGTCCCCAAGAGACGACGGGATGTCGCCATTGGTCTAACGTGATCCCGTAGTGGAATTCGCCAGAATTCCTGGAGTGGCCGTCGAAGACCCAGGAACTCTGGCGACTCCCACTACGACGCAAGATTCCCGTAGTGGAATTCGCCAGAATTCCTAAAGTAGGCGTCGAAGCTTCGGGGAACTCTGGCGAGTCCCACTACGAGAGTTGATGACAGGGAGCTAACGCCTGGCTGCAACGTTGTGAGGCATTCATTGCATCGCCATCGCTGGCTATGTCTCTTCGCCACCGATTTCGACGACGGCGGGCTGCAACGCTTCGGCCAGCGGTTCACCGATGGCGCTCTCGCCGCGTCCCCAGTGGTACAGCAGATGAAAACCAGCGTTCACGGTCAGCACCGCCGCAACAGCTCCTAACAACGCCAAGCCTGAGACCTGCTCTTGTACGATCGTCCAGACGAATTGCAGGATACATAGTGTCGAGACGAGGATCAGCGTCGGTTTTCGCGAGATTAAATTGACCACAATGGCACCAAACGGAGCTCCTAGCGCGACGACCGGAGCGGCCGCTAACCAATTCGCGAAGACCTCGGGGTCCATGGGATACAGCCCAGGATGGATCCTCGACAGCACGACGTTCGAGGCGATCCCGACCACTGATGCAAACGCCATCAGCACCACCGACGTCGGTATGGAAATTTTCAAATCGGCTCGATACAGCAACACCAAGATCGCGTACACGATCATGTCGATTCCCACTCCGGTGATCGACGACACCACGCCGCCGGTAACACCAATGGCCAGTCCGATGGGACGGTCCCAAGCACGCCAACGCTCGCTTTCTCCTTTCGCATTGACCAGTTCGTTTAACTTCATCAGGTGCATGATTCCAAAACTGCACCAGACGACTGCAAACGTCAACTTCACCCACAGATCGGGGACAAACGGAGCCACAAACGCCGCTCCCAGCGGAGTCCCAACCAATGTCCCCAACAGAGCCGGTCGCATCAAGCCACGGTCAAGTGGACGGCGGGCCGAGAAGATGTAGATCGACGCCGACACCATTCCGATCGACTGTACGGCCAGCCCAAAGTTTCGCCCCAATGAGCCAGGTAATTCAAAAAACAGCACCAGAACCGGAAATCCAATCGAGCCGCCGCCCATCGGCGTTGAACCGGCGATGTAGGAACCAAACGACATCGCCAACGCGATCGGCCAGTGCGACTGCACCGTTTGCCAGTGATCGCCGGCAATCACGATCAGCAGCCAGATCGCATAAAACGCCATCAGCCATAGCCCAAACGGCCACATCCGCAGCAACGAATCTCGCGAGGTCATTGAATTTGTCCGCTCCGCGTCTCCCTTCCCCAGCCCCAGCGTGTCATTGGGCATTCGCCGCACTCCCGTTTGTATCCAACCAGTCGCAAGTCGTGTCTTCGTGTGGCTTGCGGGCCAACTTCAACAATTTGACCAACTGCTTCTGCTGGTTAGGACTCAAGTGGCCGAGTTGCCGCTGGTGCATCTCCAGCACCGCCGTACTCATTTTGCTCAGCAGTTGCTGTCCCGCATCCGTGATAAAAACTTCGACCACGCGACGGTTCTCAGCCATTCTCGCCCGCGATATCAAACCGCGTTTTTGCAAACGATCCAGCAGTCGCGTCATGTCGGGCATTCGGGAAATCGATTGGCGAGCGATTTCCATTGTTTGCATCCCGGCCGGAGCGACGACGCTTAGTAGTCGCAAGGCGTTGTACTGCTGAGCCGACAGCTCGTATTGGCCAAACAAATCGTCTTCGATCGCGCGAAGCCGGTCATAGCTCCGCCACAAGTGCAGATAAACCTCTTGGGCGGGCGAATCGACAGTCGGTCGTGGCAGCTGGGTCTTCATGGCCGTGAATAATACTTGTTGGAACAAGTGTTGTCAAAACGAATTATATGCTTCGAGCTGTTTGAGCCTCGAGACACCGTTCTGGCCGCTTCCCTTCGACGAATCCGAACGGGACAAGTCAACGGATCGTTGATTTATTGAGCCGCGACGCGTCAGAGAGCGTCCGGCTTAGGCCGGAGGCCGACACAATGACTGATGTAAATGTGTCGGCCTCCGGCCTTGGATTT
>NZ_ANOG01000357.1 GCF_000346295.1 Rhodopirellula maiorica SM1
TCGAAGTGATGTGAATCATTCCGCTTCCATGCCGGATCTCCGCTCCGCTGCGATCCGGCCTAAGTCGGCATTGGTAGGCCGGATCAAGTCGCGGTAGCGACGCCGATCCGGCGGGCATCGAAAGTGATGGTGAATTCATTTCCGCTTCCATGCCGGATCTCCGCTTCGCTGCGATCCGGCCTACATCGGCATTGGTAGGCCGGATCAAGTCGCGATAGCGACGCCGATCCGGCGGGCGTCGAAAGTGAATGGCGAATTCATTTCCGCTTTCATGCCGGATCTCCGCTCCGCTGCGATCCGGCCTACGGGGACGCGCCGACTACGACGATTCCACTTCGGTGATGCGGTGCGTGGGCACGGGGCGGCCGGGGCGGAACGCTTGCGTTTGACGCACTTCCGTTTTCACACCATGACTTTGACACGCCTGATCGACGGCCAATTCGACAAACGTTTGCAGTTCCACCGGATCTATCGCCACTCGAGCGTTGACCACCAACTCAGCCGATTTCGTTTTGCACTCGGACGGCAGCGACAATTCCGCACTCGTATCACTGCTGACCAAATTGGCGACCGCGTGAGCCCCATCGGACAATCCGATCGTTTTCAAATGGGCTGTCTCTGCCGTTGCCGTGGCGAGTGAGGTCTGCAGGCGATTGACAATGTCTAGCACCACAGCGTCCAAGTCGAACTCGGAATCGGACGTCGCCGTCAAACTCATGTTCAACCAACCAAGTTCTGCTTCGCCTTCCGCGTACACGTCATAGTCCATCTCCAAAACGCGGCGGCCAAAGTCACCGCGTTGGTCCAAGAGTTCCAAGAACGCGTCAAAGCCTTCGCCTGTCTTTGCTGAAATTCGCAGCAGCGGGACGTTCGGCGCTTCGTTTGCCACCAAGCTCGTCAACTCATCGAGTTCGGATTCGGTCAATTCATCGGCGCGATTGATCAAAACAAAATCGGCTTCTTCCAATTGTTTTTTGAAGATGTACGCCGCCTTTGGTGAGAAACCTGCTTTCGGGTCTCCCTTCAAAATCCGCCGACCATGACTGGGTTTCAAAATCACTCCATAGGGAGCCACATCAAATCGATCGCCGAATAATTGCATCAGCGGACGCACCACGGTGGCGACAAGATCCGTGCAGCTGCCCACCGGTTCGGCCAAGATCACATCGGGCTTGTCGGCGTATTGCAATTGCTCGGTGGTATCGGTCAGTTCGTTGAAATTGCAACAAAAACAAGCACCGGCGACTTCACCCACCTGGAACCCTTGGCTTCGCAGCGTATGTGTATCGACCAAATCGGTGGCTTGATCGTTGGTAACGATACCTACCTTCAGTCCTTGGTCCTGATAGGTGCGAGCCAATCGCGCAATCGTGGTGGTCTTTCCAGCGCCAAGAAAGCCGCCGACCATGATGAACCGAATCGAAGACATCGCGTTGCTCTAAGTAGATAGGAGGTTAGGTAGGCAGAAGGGATTCAGGGATCAACTGCAAATTTCCACAGCTGGCCTTGTTGACGGCCCGAGACGATGAAGCGACGTGTCGCATCGTCGGCGGATTTCTGGTTTAGCATCAGCGAATCGGGAACGAACCCGCCGCGGCTAAGCAGCGAGACATCCGAGTCGGCAGCTTGGTGACGATCATTAGGGGATGCCCGCACTTCGCAGACATCGTCACTGCCGAACGCTCCACGCTCGGATGCATCGTCAACGACACCGTTAAAGTCATCGTCGACATCGGCGCGACCGGGGCCGCCATCGTCACCGTTGGTCACGACCACCGACGCACCAGGATCGAAATACAAGGTTTGCAGCTCAACCCCGCTGGTGTTGTGGTCAAACTGTCCGGCTGTGGCAGCACGAGCGATCTGCCGAGCCTGTATCAGCTCGGGCGAGACTTCGTGCATCGAGGCGATCCATAGCGAGTTCAATCGCAACATGACCGCGAGCAGTAGCAGGATAGGGATCAGCAGCGTTTTCATGGGAAGGACAAAGATGCCTTGGCGATCGTAAAAAATCCATTGCAAGGTCGACTGAACGTTATGATCGCGGAGCGATCAACGACGAAGATAGAACGTTATGACCGCGGAGCGATCAACGACGAAGACAGAACGATATGATCGCGGAGCGATCAACGACGATGACAGAACGTTATGATTGCGGAGCGATCAACGACGATGAACGGTCCGTTAGTGATCACGCCGATGAACAATGGTGCCTTGCTGGAATTGCCGGGTCGACGGATTTTCTAAACGAACGGTAATGCTAATCGCTTCGGGCGTCGTCGTAAACGGAGCTGAGGTTTCACGTTCGCGAGGATCGTCAACGCCTTTGTCTGGATTGCTATTGTTATCCAGCCCATCCGCTCCCAGATCAATCGATCCCACATCGGCCGAGGCCCATGTTTTCCACAATGTTCCCGCGAATTGGTCGGATCCGGTTTGATAGCGACGATCCTGCAGATAGCCATCACGTTCGTACGCCGACGTGTAAGTATCAAACGCCGGCTGGAACAACGCAATCTGAGGCCCGCTGGTGTTGATCACAAGCCGGCCTGACAGCAGCAATGAATCCACGTACGTCTTGTTGCTAATCGATGTGGTGTAGCTGGTTATCGACGGCGATATTCCCGAGAACGTGCTCTGGATTCGGGTGATGGCCACCGCGCCGTTGGTCGTGTCCGAGAATGCATCGTTTGCTTTGTGGCCGGTCGAAGATGACGCCGCCATCTGACGTTCCTGCCAACCTCGGATCGGGCCGCCGGCGAGCACCGGGTAGGCCAAATCGACAAACCCGCCTTGCAGCAATTTGGAGGTTCCGCTGTCTCGCAATGCTTCGCGGTATCCAACATCCCCCGGTCCGACAACGACGTTGCCGGACGTGTGCAAAAAGTCGGCGGTGGGATCAAAGATTTTTAGATCCAGTCCGCGGCAATTGGTTGCAATCACATCTTCGCCTTGGCGTGTCCCGGACAAGACAAATTCACGTCGCAGATACCCGCTGTAGCGACTGTCCAAGACCACAGGATCACTATTGGTTGCTGAATCTTCGGGACGCAACGGAGGCGTCGTCGTTGTCGACGCGTTAGCGACGATGTTGACCGGTGGTTCGAGCGCCAAGATGGGCATCGAGGTGTGAGTGGTTCCCGATCCCAACAGCGTGGCTTGGGGAACTCGCACGTGCGCGAAACGGTTGTGTGGCTTGGACAGGTCTTCGAGCGAATTAGCGAAGACGACCGTGCTTTGTGTCCCGTTTCTGTTCAAACCACGTCGGACCGACAAGTCACACTGTTGGTTGATCGACGCAAGCCCGGTTTGCCAGTTACTAGCGGCCGACAGTGTGTTGATCCCGCCGGTGGTCGTGTTGAGATTCAAATCGGGACGAATCAAAAAGACACGCCGATACAATTGCAAACGGTCAGGCAGATTGTCGCCATCAACATCAATCACAGCGCCCGTGGAATCGCGATCGGGGTTTGTGAAGTAAACAATTTCGGCGTATTTCGATCGGATCACCACGGGGTTGGTGTCCGCCGCGGTTCCCGTCAGAATGAATTCCGGCACCTTTCCGGTGAACCACGATCCTGGTTTTGCCACCGCGGTAAAGGCAAAGTAGTCGTCGATGTCACCGTAACGTGCATCGCGTGCAACAGTTTGTCCGTCGATCGTGGTCGACGGTCCAAACAGCGACGAAGTGGCGTTGGTCATCGGCCCTTCGTAGTACAAAAGATATCCCGATTGGTCTGATTCGCCATCGTTCGGTTCAAGCGAAACCGTGCATCGTTTCAACTCGTCACGCATCCGGTTGGTAACGTCACGGATATTGTTCGAGATTGTGACGTCGCCACGACTGTCGCGTACCCTTTCGCCCACGTAGGCAAACGCACGTGCTAGTGCCGCCATCATCAACAGCGTCACCGCCATCGCGACCAGCATTTCGACCAGCGTGAAGCCAACCGTTCTGCGATACGGAATCAAGTTTCGGTTCATTGGGTTCTGAATTCGCATCATTGGTAAAACCGTTCAAAAATGACTGTGTTGCGAGCATTCATTTCTTGCCCAGGAACGAAGCCGACGGGAATCGAGCGATCGATAATAAACATCGCTTGATAGCGTTGATTCTCACCAATCGCCTCTTTGTATTCGCGGCCGAGACTATTGACGTTGCTCGGATCCACTTCGAAGAAGCCCATCGTCAAGCGAACCAAGAACACCTGGGAATTATCCGAGGCCAAGTTCGGCATCCGCATCAACGTTTGGTATCGCACAAACGGATTGCGTCCGCGATCCAAATGGGTTGATAGCGGGGCTGCGGTCGAGGTTCTTACGAATTGGGGATACGGATCCGCAGTGATTGTTTCTTCGGTACCCGAGGTTGTCATGCTGTAGTGACGACGCAGCAAGGTTCCATCGATTGGATTGCGTCGCAAGCGGTCCGTAGCGGCGGTGTCGGCGGTGTCGTCCGGTGGCGTCCGCAGTGCAGGGGCGAAATTGGCTCGACGCCAATCACGGAACACACCGGCAAATTGAGTCGGTAATTCAGGGTCCAAATGACTCGGGATATAGTTGTAGGGACCAGTCGCCGCACTGCCGCTGGTATCGACGGTCTTGCGTTCGCTCGCGGATAACGATACCGGATAGCCGCGTCGGCTTTGGATGAAATCGTCAAATGCCATCTGTCCCACGCCCATGGCGGATGTCAAATGTCCCTGCATCAATCCTTGCCAAACAAGCGATTCGCTGAGCGTGTTTAGATTGATGCGAGCTTGTCGTTGATTGTCATAGACCATGTTGAAGGGCGGTTTCATCATTTCCACCAAACCCGTTGCCGTAACACGCGCCGGTGGGATCATGTCCACTTCGCCACGAAACGGTGGCAATGTGTGCACAAAGTCAAAAATGCGATCGACGTTCGTTCCATCGTTGGTTGCATCCTGGCTGTGAAAGAAATTCAGCATGTGTCGAAACGGAGCTCGCATTTCCGCCGATACGACGGTGGCCGAGTTGGGATAAACCGTTGGATCACCCGAGGTGATGTTGAATTCTTCGAACAGCCGACCTTGCGAGCACGCAGGCACCATCATCAATTCCATCGGCGTCGTAAACGGCCGATTCAACCATGGGTGAACCGCAAAGGGGATGCTTGGCAATCCACGGTCGTGACCGGTGATCGCCGTGGCCGATGCATCGCTGCCAATCGTCGCGGCGAAACCAACAAATCCAGGGTTAAAGTTTGTAATGTCGGTATTCAGCACGCTGAACGAGGAATAGAGATGGGCATCCGCAGCCGTCGTCGAGAACGCGAAGTAGTCAGCGGCTGCCGGATCCACGGTGGTTGCCGGAGTCGGGAAATCGGTCTCGTACGAATACAAGGCGTTCGATGCCGCCACGGTACCGGAGGGTGACTTGGTGAAACCGTTACGTTGGCGTGTTCGACGTGCGTATTGGGCGCCATCGGACGAAATCTTGCTCTCGCGTTCTTCGCCACTGAATACTGTCAAATCAATCGGAATCCAGTCGATGGTGCGGTAAGGATTCGTCACCGCGTTGTAAGCACGCGTTGGGTCCGCGAGTCGTTGCAAGAATGCCGAACAGTATTCAGGGCGTGTTCCGAGTGCTGGTTCGGCTCCGGTCGAATCGACAGGAACCCGTCCGATCGAAACGTCCAGTGGAGTGTCGAGAGCCGAAGTCGAAGCGTCACTAAAGTCCAGATACGCATCGTTCCGCGGATAATCGACGCCACCGGCCATATCCAAATCCTCGGTTCCGTTGTATGGATTCAACGGTTCGGGGTAATAGCTGCCACCATTGGGCAGCGGTTCGGAGACGTTCAGCCCGACCACGTTTTGATCAAACACATTCACTCCGCCGCCCGTCCAATATGTCGGTGTCGGACGCGGAGCAGCAATCACCAGCGACAATGCGTTGGAATAGGCATCGGTCGCAGCGACCCCAAGCGAAGGAGTGAGTCGTGTGCCATCGTGTCTGGCTTGTAGCAATCCTTCGGCCGCGTTGACCGAAAAACGTTGCTCACTGGGTATCCCCGGAAACACGCTGACTGGATATTCTTTCGAGCCAAATCGAGTTTCAATCCTGGGGGCGAGACACAGGTACTGACCCGCTTCGAGCGTTTTGGTGGCGTTGACGGTGCTAAGTCCTCCGGTGGTAGGAGCGAAGAAGACTTGATTCGCCGCCATATCGGAGATCCCATTGTTGGTGATCATCGTATCCACCTGAGCCAAAGCCCCAGCGGGATTGGTAGTGGCATCGGCATAATTGGGAAAGACGATGAAGCGGTCGTAACTCAGTGCACCCGCAGTTGAATTAAGTTCGTCGGGAGTTTCGATTTGGAACGATGCGGTGTCGGGATTCGTGCCTCGCAACGTTGCAGGATTTTCATTTTTCTTGGCCGCGGGAACCACAGCCGCATTGTCATGGCGTTCGGTAATCGCGATACGCCACACGGGGGCACCAACGCCTGCTCCGGCTGACGGTGCGGTCAGGGCAAGGTTCAGAGCCGATTGCGCGTTTGCGTTGGTCGTATAGAGTTCTTGAGGAGCTCCTGGAAGCGTCGTCTGATCCCCCAAAGCCGTTGCCGACGTAGGGGCGGTATTGACCGTCGGACGCGGACAATACAGTTCCAGCATCAAGCTTCCCTGTGGGATGCGAACTTGGTCCGAGTCCGGGTCGGGATTTGTGGGATCGGTTTTGGTGGTGTCTAGATTTCCGTCGCGATTGGTGTCACGCAGTCGCACGTCATGCGAAGCGAACGATTCACTAAAGACAAGTTCCGGCGACTCGACACCCCAAACCACACCTCGGGGGACCGTGCTGGTCGCGAATTCACCGTCTGGATCCATCCCGTCCATCGTGCCGTCTTCGTCGTTGTCGACTCCGTCCGCATTGGGCGCGGTGGTCGATTCATCGGTAAGCAGATTGCCATCGACGCCCCAGCCATCAAAGGGATCGGCGTCATATTCGAACGCCGTCATGATCGAATCGGGATCACGATAATCGACAACATTCACCGCCCATTGTGCGATCCGATGTGCTTTGTAACCGGGAAGGGCAGCATCGTTGCTGTCGGGGAAATCGGCGGCACCGTTGGTCAGCACCATCATCAAGACATACAGATGGCGAGCCAAAAGTTGTCTTGAATCCACGGTGCTGGGTTCGTCAAAATTGTAATCAGGTGTCTTGTTATCAAACGCGGACAAACCCGATGGAAGGTCCCCTGTGACGTGAGTGGTATCGGTGAAGGCATCGGTTTCTGCAGCCACTTCAATAGGTTCATCGATCACGCCGTTGCCATTGTCATCGAATCCGTTTCCAAGCGGACGGTTGACGCTGATTTTGCGTCCGAGACGAAGTTCCGGTGCAAGCAAACGGTTCGTTTCGACTTCGGTAAACGGACTTGGAAACAAGGTCAGCAGCGATTCATAGAGCGAATCGCCCGCAGTGGCGTTGGTAAACGAAACCGGCGGGGGTGTATCGTCCGATTTAGAGTGAGTGGTGATGGCACGGGCCAAGCCAGGATTGGCGGCCAATAGCGGCTCAACGACCGTTCGCAACCGTGTGGGCAACATTTCGATGTCGAATTCGTTCGAACGCAGAATCGCTTCGAGCTCATCTGTCGTTAGCATCAAGTCACCCGAGAGCAACCCCGAAGGATCACTTTCGTAAGGATCGTTAATGAATTCGTTGGTGAGTTCGTTGTGATTGGTGGTTGTGGTGTCATCAGCACGAACCTGAGTCCCCGAGCGTCCGGCGACCAGATGACCTGATAATCCAATTCCCACACCGCCGCGGCCGAATGGATCGGTGGAATAACCATAGCCGCCAGCTGCGGTGTGCATCGGAGGGCGGTTGCCCGTTCGCAACAGATCCAAGTAGTCATTGGTATCGAAACCAGGAGTCGGCTTGGTCACGGCGGAATTCATCGCCGGATTGCGATAGCGTGCATTGACCAATGCATCGAGTCCCGTGATCGGCAGCGCGATTTCGGCGGGGCCGTAACCGAGTCCGCGAAACGCGGCCTGCGCCGTCGTCAGGTTGTAGTTGCCTGCCCAGCGGGGGACCGAGGACGAAACGCCCAGCATCGTTGCGGATGTATAAGACGAATTGTGATGCGCATTGACATTCAGTCGCCCCGATAAATCCTCGATCATCGGTGCCACCAAAGGACGCAGCAGCTTGCCATCGGGGGCAGTGAATAGTGGCAACCCCAGGTTGACCCAGATGCTGTCGTTGACGCCGTCGGCATCGTTGTCCACATCCCATTCGCCTTGGATCAACGCACGAGCGACTTGGTCCACAAGTTTCTCGTTGGTGACCCGAATCGTGCGGCGAAGCGCGAAACTGCTATTGCCACCGGTGAATTCGGAATTGATCGCTTGATGACTTTGACCGCTCTTTCTGAATTGATTTTCAGCGATTGGCAATGGACGGAAGGTTGCTCGCGCGATGCTTGCCATTAAGTCCGCATAATCGCCAGCCGAACGTGGGCCCGATCCAGACGAGCTGGATTCCCAGTCGTCATATTCATTCAGAATGTAGTTGATGACCGAAGGGCGATGGAACGATGGAATGATCGTCCCGTCAGCGTGACGGTGGCTGAGAAACCAGTTGTTGAAGTCGGCGGCGTCATAACCTTCGTCAAAATCGCTGCCGGTCGGAGTTCCGGGCAAGCCAATTTTTGTCGTGTCGGTACCGAGCAAATTGGGCTGCATCGCCAACGGCAACGTGAATCCGACGTTCCACATCGTACCCGTTTCGTTGGTATAGGGTGTCGGCTGAGTCACGCTGACTTGCCCCCCTTGGTAACCAAGCCCGGGTGAGTTTCGCGGCGTGCCGTTCATCCAAATTTTGGTACCGGCCGAGACCGTTGTAGTCAAGAATTCGGGTTCGAGTTCGATCACTAAATCATGCGTCGATGCGGATGGATTGAGCGATCGAATGACGCGATACGATCGGTTGACCAATGGTCCGCCTTGAAATGTGATCACCCGACCGGCGAACAGATCGTCGACGTCGCGGTCGGACGAGCCGGTTACTTGAACGCGAACACGCACAAAACCGCTGGTTCCGATCTGGCCGCCTCCGCTGGCAACATCGAATTGGCGTGCATCACTTCGCCCGTAATAATCGCTGAGCAAATCTTCGCCAAAGAACGACAGCGAATCATCGCCGGTGCCGACGAGCAGTCGCATCATCGCATCGTCGAGCAGCTTGTTCGGTTCGGGCGCACGCGTCTTCGTGCTGGCGATTGCAAACGCCGTCGCGCGAGATTGGTTGCTAAAGACAAGGTACGCAGCGACCAGCAAGCTGAAAAATGTCAGCATGCTGAGAACGACAAGCAGGATGATGCCTGAGTTCGGTTTGCGTTTCATGATGTTGCCTCGATTGGCGGAAATTCAGAAGAGGTAGTGTTTTGTTCGCTGCGGCATCGATGTGCCGGATGGGTCAAAATCTAGAACTCGGAAATCGAAATGGTTCGTTCGGTCACCGAAACCACATCTTCCATTAGCGTGGCATAGGTCAACGAGTTGGTGGACGCGCCACCGGGAACCGTGCCGGAAAACTGCCAATCCGGCCCATCCAGGACGACCGTTTTTTCCCATACAGTGGTCGACGTTCGATTCCCCGATCCGGTCGCGGGAACGGTCAAGACGGTGCCGTCGGCAAGGGTGACTTCGTCATCGTCAGTCGGTGTCAATATCGATGCTTCGCTCGTGACGGCGGCGACGCGGAACCAACGGTGAACGGCCGATTCAGCTCGCGTGAACTCCGTGGTCGGATCCGTACTGCGCGACAGCATGATCCAGTCCCCCGAGCGTAGGTCGGACAACGTGTTGCCCGCGGATAGTAGCGTCACCGACCCACCAGCACCGCCGCGGAAACCGACGGGGTTAGTGACCAATGCGACTCGTTCGGCGAGCGCGTTTTCACGTGGGGTATCCGCCGAAGCAACTTGAAACCCGGACATGCGTTCGCGATTTCGCAGGATGACCACCGACATCGATGCATTCTCGTCGCCCGGAAACGGATCGACCGTGATGATCCACGAAAATTCACCCGATGCGAGCGTTTTGCCAAAGCTGGATCCCGTCGCGTCGTTTGTCGCTAGATAACCACTGACCGTTGCCGGCAACGATCGATCGCCAGGGCGAATTTCTTGCAAATCGTCTACGCTTTCGACAATCGTGCGGGCCGCTTCCAGCCGTTCTGCTTTTGTCAAAACGGTGGTGGTTCCGGTCAATGCAACATCACTCAACCGTACACGCAACATCCGTGGTTGACCGGCAAAACCCGGTGAATCGTCGGCGGTTGCATCGGACGGGTCCAACAGCGGATCGTGATTGGGAATGTAGAATGGAAAATAGTCGCTGTCGTACGACGTGTTGGTAATCGCCGCCGGTGGCGAAGCGGCCAGCATGGGGTCAATGCAAAACGGATGAATGAGGTCCGCCATCAATCCACCCCCGGTGGATAGACCGCGTTCAATCCCGGTCCCACTATCGAGATTGACGAGATTGGCTTCTTTGATCCAATCACGCGCTAGCACTTCATTGGCAACCGAATCGCCCATCGCGGCGCCGACATTCAAGCTGATCGCATCTTGGGATCGATGACCGGCCAATGGCAAAATCGATAACAAGCCCAATAGACCAATCAGAATCACGCCAATCGAGAAGATGACCTCGACAAGGGTGACGCCAAGACGATGTGTGTAATTAATCATTCGAATCATGGTTCGGAATCCAATGTGGCTGAGGCATTGGCCAGTGATCGGGTTTCGGCCAAAGGGGTAACCCAAGATGTATCGCGAGGGTTGGTGGGGTCGGTCGGCGACGTGTTTGCCGTGGCAAACGGCGCAACCGACACTTGACCGCTCGCGGGATTGATCACAATCCAAATCGAATCGAGACTGCGAATGTTCGCCACCGTGGAATCGCTGTTTTGAAATAAATTCTCACCGGAGCCCATCACACCGGCGCTATCTCCTAAACACAGGTAAATTTTGCCGACGGGATAACCCATCGTGGTCGAGGTGACTGAAACATCGGTAGTGACACTAATCACGCTGCCGTTGGGATCAAAAACGATGTCGACGTCCCCGGCAATCTCGCCTGCATCGGTATCAGGCGAGAATTGATTCCCTCCGATTCCGATGCCGGAATAGTTCATATCAAACGCTAACCCACGCGGCAGCGAAAACGTCGTGCTCGACGAGGGCACCGGACGACGGTGGATGCGAAATTTCACGGGATCTCCCGTCGATGTATTTCGCGGATCACGCACGGTACCTGGAAACGTGTTGTTACCGTTGGCATTCGGTTCATTCAAATCAAACGTCACGGTGACTACCGTGGGAGGTGCCGGGTCGGTGCTGGCAAAATTATCGGTAATCGCGGTGATCGGCACCGAGCGGCCACCAGGTAATTCCAGCAAGTCGCCAATGCGAATCGGGGCGAGATGGTCATCGGTTGTGTCGAGCACACCCGCGCTCGACTCGTTGTTCAACAAACGTGAACTCAGTGCTAGTAGCGGACAATCGTTGGCCTGGAAAACGGCGCTACTAATCGGCGTTCCCTGCAATGTTGCAAGGGCATCGGCCGAATCGCCGGTGTAGGGCGGAATGCCCACCAATTGTCTCATTCGAATCGAGGCGGCTTGTCCAAACGAGGCGATGCCCAATCGTTCGAGCCGGACGCCAACATATCGATTCTCGGCAATCGCTCGGTTGCGAGCCGCGTCGATAAAAATCGCGGCATTGCGCGCCGCTCGCGATGCCTTTTGGTCCGCCAACAACCGCTTTACCGTCGGCAATGCAATGGTCGAAAGCATCAGCAGGATGAATAATACGACCAGCAATTCGACCAACGTAAACGCCGGCAGCTGCGTGATCGATCGTCTTTTACGCGGGCTAAACACTATTGTGTCTCCTGCAGTGCAAAGTTGGTCACGTTGTCAGTGGCCGCTTCGGCATCGGTGATGGTGCCTGGAAGCGTCGCGGGGGGCGATTTACGCACGTAGGGGTCAGGGAAATTGTAGGTGCCGCTTCGGCCTCGGCTTTCATCCCCTTCGGCGGTGTTGCTGCCGGTATCCATGTCCGTCAACGGCCACGTTTGCGAGGTGTAGTCGACAAGCGCACTGGTCGCGATGCCGTATTCGCTGTCGCTGCCCGCCGAGACAATCAACGGGCGAAGCGAATAGGGATCCGTTTCGCCAGTGACGGTGTAACCAAAGTCGGAACGAAAGGGATCGAATTCATCCGGAATTGACGTCTGCACACCGGCGGTCGGGTCGCTATAGTTGGCGGGCCAACGAATGAACAAAAGTGGCTGTCCCCATCCGTCCAGGATTTCGAGCATCCCGTCGGAATCGGTGTCTCCGATGTTCGCAGTTGGAATCGAGTCAATCGCGGGCGATCCAGCCACAAACGAGGTCGCCATGATCAAGTACAAACACTCGGCACCCTCGTGTTCCGCAGTCCAAGTGTTGCCGGCATTGGAATTGGCTTGGTAACGGTCGTAGTAGGTTTTGACTTTACGCGCGGGATCCCAGACCACGCTGAACTGATACCGTGGATTGGCCGGATTGTTGAAGTAACGAATGATCTTGCCATCGGTGTTCTCGGCTACTTGGTTGGCAACGGCAGTGATCGAAATCGGTCCCTGAACCAAACCTCCCGACGTCACCACATCCAGCATCTTGTCAGGAAGTTCCATTCGCTGCAGATCTCGCGTCATGATCAAACGAACGCGCGCCGCTTCGTACGCCAAGACTTCATAGTCCAGCGTGACAGGGGGCGACCCCGTTGTGGTGCGTGAGAAATTTGGCAATACGATCGGAAATGGACGGTACTTGTACGATTCGTATTGTTCTTGGATCACGCCGTCGATCGCCGAGATGATCATCTTGGTTCGTGCGTGTCGAGCGCTGTTGGTGACACCACGAGTCGCGGTCACCACCATGCCGCCCATCACGCCAAGGATCACGATCACGACCAAGATCTCAACGAGCGTGAACCCGTTGTGATGGCGTGCAGGATGCTGTGTTTCGATCTTCATAATAGATCCCTAGTACGAGTCGTTTACACCGAAGTGCACTCGTTTATCGTTCGTTAAAATCAACCGCCAAATCGCGTTCAGCTAAGCGACGTTATGGAACGTCGTCGACCAGGGTGCCGTTGCTGAAATTGGTGATGTTGTCGGCCTGAGCGTTCGCGTTCGAACCAAACGACGACTCCTGATAACGCGATACGCCTGAGATGAGAAGTCCACCGGGAGTGTCAACGCTGGTCGACGGAGCCATCGCAGCTCCCGTTGGATATTGGAAGTAGACCGGTTGGCCGCCCGAGGTATTTGCAGTGTTGCCGAAGGAATCATCCATCCCCGCTGAGATGATTTGGAACTTGTTTGGGTTCATGAATTTCCAAGCCGCCAATGCCGCATCGATCGTTGCATAGTCTGCGCCGCTCGAGTTGTTGTTGAATTCTTCGGAGAAGTAGGGGCGGACGGTGCCAAATCCAGAGGAGTAACCATTGAATCCGCCGGTGCTGCTGGTGTAGGTGCGTGAATCAAAGTAGACAAACGGGGCGCCGCCGGATCGGGCAGCGTAGGTTGGGAAAAGGTCTTGGGGACTGTCGTCAGTGGACAAGTAACGGTTGGTTCCGGTCAACGGTGAGGTGGAATCCGGTGTGTTGATGCCGAAACGATTGGCTTCAAAATCGTAGAACGCATTGACGCGATCGGTGTTGATTTGGAAGTTAGCTGGGTCTTGTCGGTTCGTATCCGTTACCGCGGTATCGGTGTAACTATTGGTGCCATCGCCCGTCCAAACCAACGGTCCGCCGGGGCCGGTGAAGGGACGCTGGATGTCCTCGCTGTAACCACCTAATGCCCAAACAAGTGCTTCGGCGCGATCAATCGTGGTGCCAGTCATTAGATTCGCCAACAGCGTGGCGTCATTGGTCGACATCCGCGGGAACAGTTTGCCGTAGTGGCGACTGACGACGGTGGGATCCGAGAAATCGGGTGGATAGTCGCCGTACTTTTCACGATATTTTTCGATCGCGGTTTCGAGCGAACTGACCTCCATCCGGATCGCTGATTGCCGCGCGGTTTTGACTGCGTTGTTGACCGCGGGAATGGCGATCGCGGTCAGGATGCCGATGATCGTGATGACCACCAAGATCTCGACAAGCGTAAATCCGTGACGGGCCGCTCTAACCGGAATGTTGTGACTGCTCATGACGTTTCTAAAAAGAAGAGAGAGTTTTGGTGGTGGTTCGATTGGTTCAATGGGAGGTCAAGTCGCAGGCCGGGTGACCTGCGACTCGATGCGATTGCTCGCTGTAATTAGCTCAATCCGGTAATCAATTCGACCAGCGGCATAAACAAACTGATCACGATAAAGCCGACCGCACAGCCGAGGAACACGATCATGATCGGCTCCATCAACGCGGTTAAGCTGTCGGTCAACGTACGCACTTCTTCGTCATACGTGTCGGCAACCTTGTAAAGCATCGTGTCAAGCTCGCCTGTCTCTTCGCCAACGTCGACCATGTTGACGACCAAGTCGCTGATCACTTTGGATTTGATCTTGGTGGCGTACCACAGTCCCGATAACACGCCGCCACCGATGATCATGTACGTCGACATCATCATCAAAGCGCCGACCATCCCGGCTTCGTCAATCTTGCTGCCCCGCGCGGTCACGGCGACCGACAACACCATCACGCCCGGGAACATTCCAAACAGTGCCCAGAAAAACAACGCCATCGGATGGAAACCCGGTTCGCTGTGCTCGGCGAGCGGTTTGCTGATCACTTCACCTTCGCGAATCTGTTCGTTGGTCTTGGTAAAGATCCGTTCGAACACTGCGTTACCCGCGGTCTCACGCGTGATGTTGATCGCTTCCAAAATCGGCACACCGCTGCTGATCAGTGTCCCCAACGTTCGCGTCGTCCGAGCGAGAATGTTCTTTTCGATCAGACCGCCAAAGACGGGGACTTTCAAAATGAAATTGTCGAACCCGATTCGCCCATGCCGGAATTTGCGAACTAGTTTGACAAAGATCAAGAAACAAACGGGCATCGCGATCAACAGGAACCAGTAGTTCGCGATGTAGTTGCTCATCGCGATCAACAACAACGTCGGCAGCGGCAACGTTAATCCGAACTCATCAAACATCTTTTCAAACGTCGGAACGATGAACAGCATGATGAACGTCAAAATCAAACACGCCACGGTGACGACCACGCAAGGATAGATCAGTGCCCCTTTGACCTTTTTCTTGAGTGATTCCGCTCGCTCCATGAACTCTGCCAATCGCTGCAGGATCGTTTCCAGAGCACCGCCGGCCTCGCCCGCTTTGATCATGTTCACGTACAAGCGGTTGAAAACCTTAGGCGATTTGGACATCGCTTCGCTGAGCGTCGATCCGCCTTCGATCTCTTCGCACACCGACTGTAACGCGTACTTCAAACGGCCTGGTTTTTCGTTGTTCTCTAAAATCTTCAACGACCGCAGGATCGGTAGCCCCGCGTCCTGCAGAATCGACAACTGACGTGTAAACGCACAGATGTACTTGCTTTTGACTCGGCCGATCGAGCCACTCTTCTTCTTGCCTGCCGCCTTCGCCGCAGCCTGTTTCTTGACGGAGATCTTCGTGACGAAGTACCCCATCTGGCGTATGGTGGTTTGCGCCTCTTCTTCGTTGGCCGCGTCGATCTCATCCCGGATCTCTTGTCCGGTCGCGTCCATCGCTTCGAATTGATAAACAGGCATGATGGATGTTAAAGGTTGAAAGGTTTGGATTAAGTTGTTTGTCGTGGCCGAGGTTGCCACGACGTTCGGGTGGACGCACGATCGGCGTCACTGTCGTATTGTCTTCGTTTACTCTTCGACTGTTTCACGCACCACTTCGTCCAGCGTGGTGATGCCATCCATGACCAATGCCATGCCGAATTCTCGCAGCGTGGTCATTCCGTCCTTCTGGGCCAGATCGCGAATGTCGTCAGTCGATGCGTTGTTCATGACCAAGTCGCGAATCGCATCGTTCATCAACATCAGCTCGAACATCGCAATCCGGCCTTTGTATCCGGTGTTGTTACAGTTGTCGCAGCCAGCACCCTTGAAGAACTTTTTGCCTTTGACCGATTCACGGTCCATGCCCAGATCAAACAGCAAGCTACTGCTAACCTTGGTTTCCTCGCGGCACTTGGTGCAAATCCGGCGAACCAATCGCTGCGCCAAAATGGCTTCGACCGTCGCACAGATCATGAACGCTTGGATGCCCATGTCCTTGAGTCGCGTCACGGTGGCGGCAGCCGAGTTGGTGTGTAGTGTGCTAAACACCAAGTGACCCGTCAGCGCCGCTTGGATCGCGATTTCGGCGGTTTCCAAGTCACGGACTTCGCCGACCAAGATCGTGTCGGGGTCTTGCCGCAAAATCGCACGCAAACAACTGGCGAACGTCACGCCAACGTCATTGTCGATCGGAATTTGAATGATCCCTTCGATGTCGTATTCGATCGGGTCCTCGGTCGTCATCAATTTGTCTTTGACGTCGTTCATTTCCGACAATGCGGAATACAACGTCGTCGTTTTCCCGGAACCGGTCGGGCCAGTCACCAAGATAATGCCGTTGGGACGATCGATCGCCTTGCGGAACGCCTTCATCGTCACGGCGTCCATCCCGACGTTTTCAAGGCTCAGGTTGACAACGCTGCGGTCCAATACCCGCATGACGACGCTCTCACCAAAGATCGTCGGCAACACGCTGACGCGGAGGTCGACCGGGTGACCCCCGACCATCAATTCGATCCGGCCGTCCTGCGGCATCCGCCGCTCGGCAATGTCCAAACTCGCCATCACCTTGATCCGCGTCGTGAT
>NZ_ANOG01000358.1 GCF_000346295.1 Rhodopirellula maiorica SM1
GATTTCTAACCTGCCCCCATCTTTTTGCCCTCCATATTTTTGCCGGTTATGCAGTGGGGAAAAACTATTCGAAAGAGCAACTTGTTCCATGCCGGAACGGTGGTATTCACGCGGTGGCGATCCACGACGTTGCTTCACGAACAGACGTTGCCGCCACTCACATGCACACATGGTTCTTACGCTGGGTCTGAGGTGCGGACGACGATCCAATCAGCCTCGGTCCGCAGAACTTAAACATCGGCCGAAGAGGGGCTGAGCAACAATCGACCGCGCAGCACCCGTTCCACAACCTAACCACTCCTGAAATTTTCCAGCCACCATTTTCCTGCCAACTCCGACCGAGCAAATGGGTAGGCAAATGGAGGTAGGAAGATGAGCAGAGGGGGACTCTCGGCAACAGTGTTTGCTAAGCAGGTTGCCGACAGGCCGCAGCGGGGGAACAAGCCACAAATCTCACGGATCGACACCAATCCGGAACCCCTGTTCCATTCGTGATCATTCGTGAGATTCGTGGCCGACCTTCGACCGAACAAATTAGCGCCGGTCGACTGAGCACCGACGCACCGCAGGAATCGAGCGGCGACAAGCTAGATTCTGCAAGAACAGAATCACAGCCACCAAGATCCAAAGAAAACTCAGCCGGACGGTGAACCACGAAAACAACGAAAGTAGGCGAATGTACTTTTCGCGTAATTCGTGCCTTTCGTGGTTTTAAATTCACCAGAGCATCGACGAGCGTCGACAACATATGACCATCAAGTTGATCGACCGCGCAACGACGGTAGCCGTCACGTGGGATGGACGAAAGACTTTCCACTTCAAAAACCTCGCAAGCCGTCCTTAGCTGCACGGCCTGGTTCTGGCTCTCGTTCGTACTCGTGCTCAGCATCGCGGTACTCGGGAATCGTAATCAATCGCCACAGAATATTCTATGGACGCCTCTTTGACGCCGTCAAACTTCATTGCCATTCGAGTCAACATCGCCACGATTCGCTTGAGCTTGGATTACAAGTCGTGACTCTTTGAATCGTCCAAGCCACCCGTCGCGACCAGAACGTATTGATTCGCCGCACACTCAAACGACGAACCGCCCGCGATGTCGAAAAATCGAGCACGGTCTTTTAAGCTTCGCTTATCATTACCCTCGGCGATGTTCAGCGGAATCGACTGAGCCGCCCGAAGCCATTGGTCGCGGGCGTGGCGATGCAATTCGCCAAGTGTTTTGGAAACGTCAAACGCAGCGGCAACGTAGTCGATCGAGAGACGATAAACATCGAGTCGATCATGGTCGAAGATTGGATCGTTCATCAAAGCCCCATTTCGATTGCGATTCCCGAGCACCAGCACCGTTTCACTGAGCACGATGCGCACTTCGTGCCAGAACGGTTGCCGTCAGCGACGGAGGGACAATTGATTCTCAACTTCAAAAACCGCGCCAGCCGTCCTTCGGTGTACGGCTTGGTTACATCACAACACCCCGATGCTTCTGTGGTAGCGATGGCATCTCCACACCATCCACGCAGTGTAACCGCCAACGGTAGCGCAAAGCAATCTGATCGCAAGAAGCGGCGACGAACGCGCCGGCAACCAGTTCCAAACATTCATCACGCTGTGCTCAGAACAGTCACCGAGAAATCCAAGCACAAAGGAAATGCAAGCAATGGCGGTCAACGGAAATCTTTTGAACGATCGGTTGTCGACCGTGAACCCAACAGTCAGTGGAACAATTGAAAATGGGTTGATGCGAAATCCGTCGACAACCGGCGACAAAAACAATGGAAACGCAATCGAGAAAACGGCGAGCAGGCGAAGTCCGTACCGTGTTGGCTTTACGAGGGTGTCCGGCAAGTGAGTTGCATGTTCAACCTCAGGTTCGGGTGACACGTCTAACTTGGGAGGTTCGTACGGGTTTGCAATTTGTGTCAGAGATCGCATTCTAGTTGACCTAACCGCCCGCGTCATCGGGGCCCGTGAGTTGACATTCCGTGTGACACCAATCCAACGGGCCTCCGCGTGCACGCGATGGTTACCCGCCGCTGTAGGGTCAATTGCGAGTGGTTTGCGATTCAATGAACTGCTCGATCTCACGACCAGATTTGACAGAAAAGCCACTGGGAATTGACAGATCTCGAAGCCGAATCTCGTTGGCGATCCAAACATCCACGGTCACATTTCGTCGGTCGCATTTGCAGTGACCGGCTAGTACGTCGTCCGAAGGACATGTTTTGCGCACTGACCAGTCAATTGTCAGTTGCGTCCGTTCTTGATCTCCGAATCCTGTGAGCGGTTGCTCCTCTGGATTGTCGACAACCATCATGCCTGAGTGCAAGACCATCGCCATGTGCGAATGTTCCGCAAACTCAGTGTTAAGCGACGCTAAATGCGTGTTGAGCATTTCCGTGTCCCCACGAAAATACCCCAAATTGCTATGAGCAGAAATCCAACCTCCGACGCATCCGGAGCCAGCGTCGCCAATATCGCGTTGTCCGTACGCGACGGTAAGTGCTTGCGTCACGGTCGCGGTGACCAGGCATGCAGCAAGGGAAACGGTCGAAACGAGAAGCCGTTGCATTCTGGTACGTCCTTGTGTTGTAGTGAAAGTAGAACTCAGTCGGGAAACGAATTGCGATCTATCCGGCTTTTCTACAGACGGATAGATCGTGCGTTGAACGTGACCGCTTTGGGTCTTGGTGATTTCAATCGAACTTTGATTGACGCCAGTGATGATTTTAGCCGGTCCCGAACACTGGTTGCAAGCGTTTGACGCCGTTGCCAGACGTGCTTTGCACGCTTTGGAGTGCTGGTTTTCGAGATGCGGCGCAGCGGTTATCGAACCGGGACTTTTCAGGTTCCTAATTTAGCGGACTTTCGCTGCTTGAAGTGCTCGTGACCAGTCATCCGCTCTCCTGATACCAACGCGGCCGACGGGGGCTGTGCATCGTTTTGCTCCAGCTTGGTTTGTCTTCCACGGAGCAGGCTAAAGGTGTCCCCCTTTGTTTTGTCTGACACCTTTGTTTTGTCCGGGTACGGCGTGTTGCTTTTCCATTTGTAAACGCGGCATGCCGTACTCCGGTGCACGGCATCGTTATCCGCGTATCTACGCTTCCGCCGCATTAAACCCGAGTCGGTTCGCAAGAGGACCAATTACGGAGATTACCTCGATACGAGACGCCATCGTAACATTTACGACGATACGCTGAGGATAGCATTCCACAACGAAGGGCCGATCGTCCTCCGGGGCAGGAAAGGCAGCGTCAATCGCGTCGATCAAAGGCTGCTGGGGAAAGGGCGATGTGAGGACGTCGCCAGAGTCATGCAGAATCAACTCGGCGGCCTCGCTGACTTTTAGCTTTCGCTTTCGACGTGCCTTTGCGTCAGCCAGGTCCTCGGCCCATTTCCAGATTACCAGGTTTGCCGTCATGTTGGTGCAATCATTGAGGGGGCGTAGCAACGACCAGGGTGAGCAAGATGCCGTTTCTGTTTTCGGGTGGCTGCAAGCGAACCGAAATGCTCCGCTAGTTTCAGTCGGATAACGGTTGCCATCACCGAGGACGGACAGTTGACTTTCCATTTGAATAAAGCACGCAAGCCGTCCTTCGGTGCCCACATGGTTCTTACGCCGTGCCTGGGTTGCGGACGACTCGCAATTCGGTCTGGATCCGCGAATCCTTAGAATAGCGATCTTAGAGAGGCGATTCAAACACTCCCCAACATTTTCCTGCCAACATCTTCCTGCCAGCTCCGACCGAGCAAATGGCAGGAAGATGAGCAGAGCGGGGACAGGCCGCAGCGGCGAAATAGCCACCGAGACCCAAAGAGGACTCAGCCAGAAGAAGGACCACGAAAA
>NZ_ANOG01000359.1 GCF_000346295.1 Rhodopirellula maiorica SM1
ACAAACTGCAAATCACCAAGATCGATGCGACCAGGGTCTCGCGAGTGTCAGATGAAGATTAACGACAAAGTATCCATCGGCGAAGGAGCTGCTAGCTTTGTGATTGCCGAAATCGGATCGAATCACGGCCAAGACTTCCAACTTGCGCTCGATACGATCGATGCCGCAGTGGAGGCGGGCGCGGATGCGGTCAAGTTCCAATCGCTTGCCGTCAACGAACTCTATCTCGAACCGAGTGCAGAGATCCAAAAACTGCATCAAGCCATTGACTTGGACGAATCGTGGCACCAGCCGTTGAAAGAACACTGCGACAAACGTGGTATCATTTTCTTTTCGACACCGACGTACCTGAAGTCCGTTGACTTGCTTAGCGATCTGTCAGTCGATCTGTTCAAACTTGCATCAGCTCAAATTGGCACGTTCCCTCAGCTAATTGAACGTGTCGCTCAAACCGGCAAACCAACGCTGTTATCCACGGGGCTGGTCAGCTACAGCGAACTCGAACAAGTGATCAAGATCTTCGAGCGCAACGGAAACAAAAACTACTGCATCTTGCACTGCAACAGTATCTACCCCACTCCGGCGGATCGCGTTTTCCTAGGCCGCATGGAGATCTACCGAAAAATGTTCGGTTGCCCGGTTGGATTCTCCGACCACACCGACGGCATCGCGGTCGCCACCGCCGCGGTGGCACTCGGAGCCGATGTGATCGAAAAGCATTTCATTCTGAAACGCGGCGTTGTCAATGCACCCGATGAACCGTTTTCACTGGAACCTGCCGAACTGCAGGCAATGATTCAAAGCATCCGCACGGTTGAAGCAGCAAGCAGTACTGACGTCCGGATTGAGATCGAACCAGAAGAGTCTCGTTTTAAAGAATCGATTCGCTACCGCGCAATTCTGGCGAGAAACCGAATGGCGGGAGACAGCATTCGTGACGGTGACATCCGCTACCTACGACATCCCAAGGGAATTGACGCGGTGCAAATGATGACACTATTGTCTCAGGATTGCATTACCGCACGAGCACTGCCGGCCGGCCACCTGCTGGAACGATCTGACATTTCAATCGCAAGCGTTGGCCAGAACAGCTAGGCGGTGAAGCATTTACCCCTATAAGCAAAACGCAAATGAACTGTAGCGAAAGTCGCAGAGACTTTCGGCCACGCGAGTAAAACCGAAACTCTCTGCGAGTTTCGCTACGAAAAATGCTTCACAGCGTTGGCCAAAACGGCTAAGAAACCGAAACACTCCTGCCTGATTGTTAACCTAAATCTCAAGTGCAAATGTGACGAACTCGACCCTAAGCAATTCAGCCTCGATGGCCATCGCCGAAAAAGTGAGGCAACTTCGAGCATCGGGAAGAGACGTGATCTCGCTAGCGCTGGGCGACACTCACACCAGCCCTCCCACCGCTGTGGTGGACGCAATCAATCAGGCAATCGCTGCTGGGGACACACACTATAGCTCCGCTGCTGGGCTTGAGCCGCTTCGAGAAGCGATTGCTCAAAATTACTATGCCACGCGATTCTTGCCAGAGCACATTCTGATTGTGCCTGGAGTAAAACAAGGCTTGTTTTATCTGTTTCGGGCTACGAATCCCAAGCGAATCAGTGTTCTTGAACCAACGTGGCTCGGGTACAAGGCGACAGCAGGGCTCTTGAACACCGAAATTGTTTCTGTCGATCGGACGCACCCAAATTGGCTCGACCATGTTGCAAAAGAAGAATTCGACTTATTGACGATTTGTTCCCCCAACAACCCCGACGGAAAGATCTTCAACCAACAAGAATCCGAGGCTCTGCTCAACATTTGCAAGTCGAAGAACGCGTGGCTGATTTCTGATGAAATCTATTCGACGTATGACTACGACTCGAAATGGAATTCAATGGCGCAGTTCAGTTACGACAAACTCGTCGTTTGCAATGGATTCTCGAAGTCTCACGCAATGACGGGAATGAGAGTCGGCTGGATCGCCTCTCAGAACCCCAAGGTAATCGAAGACAGTTGCAAACTACAGCAACACATCGCAACCTGCCCATGCACGCCGGTTCAGAGAGGGCTGGTTACCCAGGCGGATCCGCAACTGGCTGCACTGCGTGATACCGCTTTGATCTACAACCAGAATCGAATGTTGATTGCGGAAAAACTCGAAGGGTTCTCAAGTTATCTACCCGATGGGGCACTCTACTATTTTGTGCCAACCAGCGTGTTAGGCGGTGGTAGCGGCGCAGACGTTGCCGAACAGTTGCTTGCGGAGCAAGGCGTAGCGGTCGTTCCTGGCGTCGCGTATGGAGACAGCTTTGAAGAGTTTGTCAGAATCTCATTTAGCACTGCAGAATCAACGCTAAGAAGTGCCATCGACCGGATCCGCGATTTCACAAATTCGCGAAATTAAGCTCTGTCTGAAAAACGCTCTTGCGAAGCGTGAAACCGCGTTTCAATCAGAGCCTAGCTTGACCGACAACCTGAACTGGCCTGCACGGCAACGCTGCCTCTGGGATTCCCCTAGACAATGCTCAGCCAAGATAGCGTTCAGCCAAGACAATGCTCAGTAACGAACTTGCCCCACACGGGAATGAGACACGTATGAAAAAAGCGTTAGTGATTAGCGTCGGATGGGAACAGCAACCGCTAATTCAACGACTACAGTCGCAAGGTTATGACATCTACGGCATTCATCCCAATGGCGATTTCCCCAAAGACGCCGAGCTAGCCGATGTTTGTGTCTGTGACGTCAGAGACCTATCAAGTGTGTGGGACTACGCCAGCAAGGTAAGCCCAGACCTTGTCATCGCAGACCAATGTGATTATTCGCATTATGCCCAGGCGGTTGTCTCGCAACGAATGGGGCTGCCAGGCCCATCGATTCGAGCAGCCCATATCTCTTGCAACAAGTTTGAACAACGAACCATCTGCGCATCCAGCGGTTTTGAAACACCAAAATTTTTCCAATGTAAATCTCCCGAGGAGGCGGACAAAGCGGCACGGGAAATTGGGTTCCCACTCATTGTCAAACCAGTTGACAATCGTGGCAGCTTTGGTGTGAACCGGGTCGATAGTCCAGAACAGGTGCGCCACGCATACTGGGACGCAGTGTGTAACAGCCATTCTCGCTACGTGTTGTTGGAAGAGTTTATTCACGGCGTACAAATCACCGTCGATGGTTATGCTTTCCCCAAGTCCGGGTGTCGATCGCTCGCACTTGCCACCAAAACGCTACTCGATGATCCAGAAAGACAAGTCGCGGTAGACATCATCTATCCGGGCGAACTGCCAAAGCACGTCCGTCAGAAAGCCATGCAGATCAACGAACAAATAAATACCGCACTCGGCTACGACTTTGGCATGACCCACTCCGAATACATGGTGACGGAGGATGAAAGAATCATCTTGATCGAATCAGCAAACCGGGGTGGCGGATGCTTCACGTCCGAGCTGATTGCCCCAACGGTTTCCGGAATCGATCTGGTGGGTCAATATATCTCCGACACTGCGGGCGAAACCCAAGATCTATACACCGCTCCTAATGAAACGCCTACGATCCTGAAGTTCATCACATTTCCGCCTGGCCAGGTGAAGGGCATCACGGGTACAGAAGCCGCGATGAAAACGGAAGGGACTCTTGCGTTACGGCTTCAGATAGCTGCTGGAAGCGATATCCAACCCGTCAGCACGGATGCAAACCGTCATGGGTTCATCATCTTTTCATCCGAAACGATGGTCCGTCAACGAGCGATCGACGCGTTCAAAATGATTGACGTGACCTATGACCAAGTTCAGCCGTCTTAAGACGATTTCTGAACCCAACTTGAAACCGGAAAAATCCTATGCACATTCATGACAAGGTTGTTTCAACCATCCTTCGAAATCGCATCTCCAGTGTGGAAGTGGCAGACGCACAAGCAAAAACCGGCGTACAAGCCGAGTTGCACCCGATCAACGCGGGACACTACGCCGTTGGCAAAGTCCATTACGTCTACACTCACAGCGAGAGCAATTGGCCGCTACATAAACAAATTGAAGAAGCCCAAGAGGGGTCCATCCTTTATGTTGATGCACTGGACTGCGGAGATCGTGCCGTCCTTGGAGACATCGTTGCCAAATACCTATTTGTCTACAAACGCATCGAAGCGTTAGTCATCAACGGACATGTTCGTGACGCTCATCGACTTCGCAAAGAAAACTATCCCATCTGGATAAAAGGGGTGACACCATTAGGTTGCTTCAACCGCGACGTCGAGCTCACCCCACAAATCGAATCGATGGTATCTCAGCGTCAAACTTTGCTTGATGGCAGCATTTTCGTCTGCGACGATTCCGGATGCACCATGATCGAGAAAAACAAAATCAACGACGACACGCTCAGAAAACTCGAGTTCATTGAGCTGCAAGAAGACATCTGGTATTTCTGTACTGATACTTTGAAATGGTCAACCTATGAAACCATCTGTCTAAAAAAATACCTTGATCAGAAAGACGTCCTTCCCGAGAAGCTCGTGGCTCGTTTGAGAGAGTTTGATCTTTAACATGTGCGGGAGCCGAATGAAATGAAAGACGCGAAGCAACTTTCCCCTGCGGAATCGCAGCAGCTATCTGACCTCACCAAAGAACGCTATAGCAAACGGTACCAGGAACTTGGCAAACACATCCGCACGCTTGGCTGGGGTTCTCAAGAACAGCAGGCATACCGTTTCGAGCAAACCCTCCACTGCGGAGTTGATTTTGAAAATGCCAGTGTCTTGGACATCGGCTGTGGATTCGGTGACTACTACGAATTCTTACAGAGCAAGGGGGTCAAGGTCGCCCAATATATCGGCTCTGACTTGAACGCGGATTTTATTCGTGAAGCAAAACAACGATACAATGATCCGATCGCAAGTTTTCGAAATGATAATATTTTGACTTGCCAGAACGACGATCCGCCATCCGCTGACATCGGCATCATGCTGGGACTGTTGAATTTCAATTGGAAAGGATCGGCCGACAATCTGACCTATTCTCGACAAGCAATTCAGAATGCATTCCGGCTAGTAAAGAAGACATTGATTGTCGATTTCTTGAGCACGCAACTAACCGACACCTACCCCAAAGAAGACTTCGTCTACTACCATTCGCCATGCAGCGCATTGGAAATTGGATTCGAGTTAACACCGCATGTTTCACTGAAGCATGATTACCTACCGATTCCTCAACGAGAATTCCTTCTCGTTCTGAACAAGACAGCTTCGTAAAACCTGACACGCTAGATGAACGCAAACGAATCGCTGCCGTTTTTCGACTTTAATGTCCACCTTCCAACCACAGGCGACGAAGGAACCCAGCAGCTAATTGACCAAGAACGCACGATGTCGGCGGAGGCATACGCAGCAAGAATTCAGGAATTTCACAATTCTTGCGTCCCTCAGTGCAGAGGGGCGAACTTCATGATCTTCAACGAAAGTCTGATACGCGATTTGTCGGCCTTGGAATTTCTCGGCAAAGCAGCTTCGCAAACGAAAAACGAATCCTCCTTAACGCTGCTGCTCGATTTCCGCAGCGAGCAAGCACTGAAAGCCGTCGAATCAATACGCGATTATGGATTCTTTGGAATTAAGTTTCACGCTTACGTTCAGCAGATCACCGACGCGGACCACCCCCGAATCCAAGAGCTCTCAAAACGAGCTCAACAAAATGGTCTATCGATCCTGATAGACACTAGTTTTGGCGGACCGGACATGTATCGCTGCGATAATCTGAAACTATCAATCGCCATTTGCAACGTTGTGGATCGCAGTCCCGTCATCTTGCTACACAGCGGCGGCGCAAGAGTGCTCGAAGCAATGCTACTCGCGGAAACCTATCCCAACGTTTACCTCGACACATCTTTCTCACTTAACTATTACGAACACAGCAGCGTCGAAAAAGACATGGCATTTGCCTATCGCAAGATTGGTACGCACCGGGTTCTCTACGGATCCGACCAACCTTACGTTTCGTCACAGGAAGCGCACGCGGCGACCTCCAGATTCATCGAACGGTTTGACTTTTCAATCAAAGACGCCAGAAACATCTTCTTGCAGTCATCCCAAAATTTGCTTGAACGACAGTGACCGGACTGTTTGCTCTTTGTGGCGATCAAGTCGCCATTCACTGCAGGTTAGCCGTTTGGGCCAACGCTGTGAA
>NZ_ANOG01000360.1 GCF_000346295.1 Rhodopirellula maiorica SM1
TTGCTGCCTCGCCATAATGTTCGTTCACTCGTGGCAGGCGATACAGGTGATTCCTTCGCGCACCACCGGTGGCATATCCAGCACACTGCTCGACCGGGGTAACTCTAACTGAGTCGCTACGGGAGAATGGCAACGCACGCAAAACGAGCCGACGGTTCCTCGCGTATATTCCTGCATCGCTTGTTCGAACCGCTGGAACATCGGCGATACGACCGCATAAGCATGCGAGCTGACACTCCACTCGTCATAGTGTTTCGGGTGGCAACTGCGACACGATTCGGCCGACGGGTATTGGTTCTCGGTCCACAAAGCCTCGTGTGGATCTTTTGCGACCGCAGCGGCTGGTTTGTCATCGGCTGCTGCGGGGGCGGCTATCGATGGGCCAAGGTAATCCAACGGATCGGACAACCGGTCGCGTTCGGTGCCGCCCACACCCATCAGCGGATCCGCTTCTAATTGATCGTCGCTCCCCAGCAGATCGTCCCCGCCGCCAAGTAGATCGTCACTGCCAAGCAAATCATCGTCCCCGCCGAGCAAATCGTCACTGCCATGCAGATCGTCACTGCCGAGTAGGTCGTCTGCTCGCAGCACATCGCTGCTGAGCAAGTCGTCGTCGGCCAACTCGTCATCATCGGCCAACGCGAGCAGATCGGGAGATTGTTTTTCCCTCGCGATGCGATCACTCTGTTTTGCTGCGATCCGCACCGGTCGCGCGGCGTTGGAACTCGACGAGTCATCCGCGTACGCGGAAAACCACGTGATCGTCGCGATGCCCGCACACAGCAGTGGGATTGCGATGGGACGCATGGGGGAACAGTCTCGGGTTCGAGCCATGGGACAAAGTGCAAGCCGTGGTAACACACAGCTGCGTTTCTGTTGTCCATCGACACGATTCGATCGCTACCACACTCTCAACAGATTTTTGAGGACAACTCGACCTAATCGGCAAGGTTTGACATGGACGCGGACACGTCTCATTATTCGCGGACGACCATACCCATTGAACTGATTAGCTGTATAGACAATAGCGAATCCGCGGCCCACACGCTTTCACTAGCCTGCCTAATCGGTACAAACGGCACGTTCTGCCTCAGCAAATTTGCTTTCGGAATTCTCCTCGCAAATGCATCCATCTCGACAAGATTTTTACACGTAGGGTTTGCTGGAGAGTTATGTCGCCAAGGGGAATGGCGAATAGGAACTCTCTTCTTTTCTAGCCTCCATTGCTCCCCCACGATGGAAATCTAATCCATGCATCAAACAACCCAAACCAGTTCGGATGAGGAGCTTCCCCAAGGCGAAGCGCCTTTTTTCGCTGTCCTATTCAAGAAGCCGATGGCAAAGCGGTGATCCGCCTGGGACGTCGACGTATTCCCGTGGTGGTCCAAGAGACATCGATTGATGGTTTCACGTTGACCGTCGCGGCCAAGTACGCGTCCCGGATCCAGATTTCCGGGCCTTGGGAACTCGAATACGCCGACTCGCGTACCGAAGTACATCCTCAGTGGATTTTCAACGCCCCCGACGGGAACGCTCAACTTGCTGTTCGTCGTCTGCGAGACCTGACCAAACCCGATCCCATCCGTTCAAGCTGGTGGCCCACGTTCAAACGCAACCGGTATAAGCAATCCGACAACAGTACGATTGCCTTTGGCGGTTTGGTGCTGACGTTTATCGCAGTGTTGGGACTGCCGGGCATCGGTGAAAAACTAGGATCGGCGCACTACATCCGAGCCGGAATCCTGTGGGTTTACAATGGAATCCACATGGAGCTGAAAAATTGGTGGTAACCAATGTCGCCAAAGAGATAGGTTGACCGCCGCAGGACGACCAGGATCTTGCTTGATCCATCATTCGTTTCGATTGCGGCGTGATCACCGAGTGCACTTCCGCTATTCAGACAGAGCCAAGCAACGTTGTCTAAATGGTCGGATTGGGGAACTCGTTCTGAGCACTCAACTCGGTTTCCCCATCGTCTTGGTCGTAGTCCAAAACGGTGTGGACCGGATACGGATTCAGTCGCTCTTTGCCACCGAGCTGTACCAAGTGGATCAAGAACGAGCAGCCGACGATTTCGGCATCACATTTTTCCAGCAGTCGGCAACAGGCTTCCATCGTCCCGCCGGTCGCCAATAGATCGTCGACGATCAACACGCGTTGGCCTGGCTTGACCCCATCGACATGGATTTGTAGTTCGTCGGTACCGTATTCCAACTCGTAAGCAAACGAGTGCATGTCAAACGGCAGCTTCCCCGGTTTGCGAATCGGGACAAATCCGGCACCAAGCCGAATCGCCAGCGGCGCGGCGAAGATGAAACCGCGAGCTTCGGCCGCGGCAACAATGTCAACTTTGGCGTCCAAAAATGGCTTGGCTAATGCCTCCGTAGCGGTTGCCAATGCATCCGGGGTTGCCAACATCGGGGTTGCCAACATCGGGGTAATGTCCCGAAACAAAATCCCCGGCTTGGGGTAATCAGGAATGTCTCGGACGTAACGACGAAGATCCAACATGGAAATGGCTCTTGTGGTGTGAAACATAAAGTGGACCAATACAGCCTAAAGTAGAGCGAAACGCGAAGGTAGTAGGCTCGGGTATTTCAAACACGGGTACGGTTACCAACTAGTATGATCAACGCCCAGTGGCAACGAATCAGATCAGGCTCCGGTGAGCGGTTCGGGGCTGCCTCGCAAAATGCGGATTTCGTCTAGATCGAGGTCTCGCAATTCTTGTTCCTTGCGTTGCATGTCTTCGTCGTACTGGTTGCCTTCGGATCCCTCGTCGTCGAGGTTCATCGAATCGGAGGTATCAGGGATGCCATCAGTTTCCTCGAGCGGACGGTCTTCGTCACCGCTGCGTATTGCCCGTTCTTTCTCATCCGGGCTGAGCGGTAAATCCCGACTGACCAATTCAGGGGTCCTCGCCCCCGCCGGGTCGAAAATGCTGCCGACTCGTCCCCCGTCGCGACGTGTCCGCTGCCACGCACCTCCGTAGGCGGGGTAAGCAAGATCTTCGCACTCCGCACAAATTCGGCATCCCGTGGTCGGAGCCAAGCCCATTAACAGGGCTAAAAGCACCAGCTTCTTTGCGAAAGAGGCTATCATCGTGGAAAAGTCCATGACTTAAGATCCGATCCAGAAAATCGTACGCGCAAACAGAAAATCAATCGCCAAACGAAGGCTAACGTTTCTATCGGTTAGGAAAGCTGAGTCGCTTTAGGAAAGCTTTGACGATTAAGCGGGACTTCCGGGGATCCTGGACTCTGTATGACGACTAATTCCCGCAATTTTTACGGATTCGTTAAAGTCGACCTATCGAGGGGGATGCTGAAAATGGGACAACCGGAATCGAACCTCTTTTCATCTCATCCTGCGGAGCAAATCACGTGTCGGATCTTTCCCAAACCCTCCGAATCGTCGATGCTATCATTCTTCCCCTGCTTGCTCTTGGCATTTTATTTCTCAGCAAAATCAGCCATGGCGAACGGGCCCGTTGGGCCGAGCGTCAGTTCTATATCGCGTTGTTGGTCATGACATTTGTCACGATGCGGACCGTGTCGCTCAGCGGAGACGCATGGTTGGTTCACACCGGCACGTTGGGGATTATGATTATCGGGTCGTTGGTCGTGCGGACTCAGGGTACACCAGTGGCGATGTAACCTCGTTCCCTCACTGTCAGCCATCATGCACGAAACCAAGGCCTCGTTCTCTCAAACCGACTCATCATCAGCCACTCACGCCAGCACGCCGTCGGGGCGCGGTGAAACCATCGTCGAAATCATTCCCGGCGGTGCGGTGACCGGGACGATCCAGCCGCCTGGCAGTAAAAGTCTGACCAATCGTGCTTTGATCTGTGCGGCGTTCGCTTCGGGGACCTCTCAATTGACCGGGGCTTTGCGTAGCGAAGACACCGAGGTGATGATCGACGCACTGCGAACGATCGGGTTGGATATTGGGGTGTCCGA
>NZ_ANOG01000361.1 GCF_000346295.1 Rhodopirellula maiorica SM1
CGGACCGTCTCGGCGTGGATCTCGGCCGCGATGTCGGCAAACGGATCCGCGTCCTCTTTCGGCCGTCCCCCTTTGGTTAACGGCAGCACCCAACCATCCGCGATGCATCTTGCTTCGAAGGCATCGCGTTCGGATTCCGGCATCGATTTTAACCGGCGCGTAAAACGCCGGTAATGCTTTTGACACAAGCCGCGACTGTAGATGGATTGGTCACCACAGACGGCACAGCCGTGTTTCTTGGGTTCTGCGTGAGTCATTCCTAAGTTTGTACCAAGTTTTTATCTAAAACGCAAATTATTGCGTTGAAACGACTTAAGTATTTTTATAGCGCATTCAACGTCACAACGACGGTCAAACTTAGTACGAACGTAGTTGACGCAACATCAGAACCCCGCATAATTCGATTCGTCACCCCGAGGACGACCCACCGTTTCCGATGGATCGTGATTGGGGTTCGGCACATGCAATCGAGTCTTGCAAAGCATCACCTAAAGCGGGCGTCAGCCATGGAAAGAGCGAACGAACAAACGATCAAGAGCCGCGTGCTCAAAGGGCGTTGCATCCTCGATGGGTGTGATAGCCCACTCGGAAGTCGCGGACTATGTGATCATCATCGGCAAAAGTGGTACCGCACCTTGAAAGAGGAAGCGACCGAAGACAAACGCAACGCGTTCGAAGAAAACTCGATCAAGCTCGGGTTAATTCTTCGCAGCGGAGAACAAGACGAGTGGATCCGCGAACAATCCAACCCGTTCCGCGCAGCAAAGGCGTTGTCATGAGCACCACCACAAACGGCGTCGCCGAACAAATGATCGCATCGCGGGACATTCCCGCCGCGGTGCAGCAGATCACCGGATTGCGGCCGCATTACAACACCATTCGTCGCTGGCGAACCATTGGGATTTGCGGTGTCAGACTCAAGACGCGACGTATTGGCGGACGGGTTGTCACCAGCCGCGATTGGCTCGAGCAGTTTTTTGATGACGTCACATTTGCACGCCAATCCAAATCGACCGCCGACGGACCCCATCACGGCCAATGCTCGCCAGCTGCAAAACGGCGCAACGAACGAGCCAAAGCCAAGCTGAAAGCCAAAGGCCTGTTGTAAATCGGCCCATCAACCTGATCCCCCACGCAACACGGAGTCGTCGCGATGTGCAACGGCACACAACCCCAATCGTCCATTGCCAACGTGTTCAGCGCGATCCACATGATTGCGACCGGGTACACCTTTGCGGAGATCGAACCACGGTTGAGCATCGCCCACGGCGATCGCACGTGGCATCCCGCATGCCTTGGTGCAATCACCGCGATGCGAATGACGGACAAATCAAACGTCGTCGCCGAATTGGAAAACTTGGCCAATTGGATCGAGGAACACAACGTTGGGTAAACCGATAACGCTGGGCCACTTGATGAAGTCCATCGGCGATTACAAGTCGCGTCCACGTCGAGTCATCGTGAAGGACGAGCCCGATTATGCACGCCGAGTGATAGGAGTGCAAAACGGCAAGCTGTTATTGAAGCACTGCGACGGCAAATGTCGTGTGGTTTCGATCGAACAAGTGTTGAAAGTGATTTAGAGCAATCTTCGCAGGGGGGAGAAAAGTCATCATGACAGCCGTCAATCCAATCTATGGCGAATGCGAGCGAGCCGACGAGACGCTTCGCCAATTGCGATCGATCTATCGGTTGATCCGAAAGTTCAACATTGATTGTGTGTCGCGAATCGATGTCGGTAACGAACCCTCGGTCGAATTCGCCGACAAAGATCAATTCCTCGCACTGTTCGGCGACTGCGACTACACGCAGCACACGTCCTGGGGATCGGAATACTTCTCGGTGGTCATCGACGACGTAACGTTCGTCACGATCGAGTCACTTCACGAAACCGAGCTAACCAACCGCGACAAACCGGAGGTGCATTGTGCGACGTCCTGATCAACCATTCCGCGACCAACCGACCTTGTTTGGATCGGCAGTCGACGTGATCGACTACGGCAAACGCAATCGCGACGAAACCTACCGCGACGATTCCGCCCGCCGGCCGAGTCAACGCGGGATGGTGCTCGCCCGCATTGCCAATCACGGCATCGACGGCGTCACACGCGAACAATTGGCCGACGAAATGGGATTGCCCCTGGCATCAGTGTGCGGCCGCGTTCGAGAGCTGAAAGATTGCGGTGAAGTCGTTGACACCCCCAACCGACGCGTCACCCGCAGCGGTAAATATGCCGCCGTCGTCATATGTCGCGAGTTCATCAACCCGACCTCGCAACGATCGACCTCGCAACGATCGACCGCCACACCGCCGGCAACGTCGTCGGCGCCGCCACCACCTGACCGCCGAGCCGACCGCCCGACCACCGTCGACACCATGGGCGACGTCATGCCCGATCAAATCACGTGCCCGACGACACCATGCGATCAACACGGCGAGACCATCCAAGCAGGCCGGCGATACACGATCACCCGCGGAAAGCGAACCGCACGCGTCCAAGTCATCGAGGACATCGACACCGGCGAATTGCTGTACGTCTGCGGCCACGATCGGCCGTGCCCCATCAGCGAAACCGATCCGCGTGCGACGTGGGAATGGATCGACAGCGATGCAGGAGATGCGAATGGTTGATGCAAGCCGAATCAATATCGAACGGTTGCACGAGATCCACGCCAAAGTGCATCAGTTACGCGAGATCCACGAAGCACTCGGCGAAGAGTGCGTCGAATTACTGGGCGTCGGCGACGACAGCCAAAAGATCGACCTAGCGCGAAGCATCGTCGATCACATGGAAAATCCGGAAGTCGTCATTTTGCAGCTACGAGGGATGTCATGAGCACCGTCATCACCACCGCGTTTGTTTTTTGTGTTTTCACCTTTCTGGCGTCCCGCCGTGGCGACGTCGTTACTCGAGTCAAGGATCGATGGAGAACAGGCAATGTTAGTTTTAAGCAGGAAACCGGGAGAGACCATTTGCGTCGGCAATGCGATCGAAGTGACCGTGATGGAAATCCGCGGCGACCGAGTTCGCATCGGGATCAAAGCACCGAAGACGGTCCCAGTGCACCGATCGGAGGTGATGGACCGGATCGTCAAAGCGGCAATCCATGGCGGGACCGAGTGATCCCGTCGCCGTGTGAACGGATGGCGATGCGATCGATGGCGCTTTTCGGCGTCGTCATCGAGATCGACGGTCACCGCTGGTTTGGGCTGTATCCGGCGATCGACCACCGGCAAGCGATCGTTACCGCGATTCTATCCGCGTCGACGTTCGAGCACATCGACGCCCGGCCGGAACATTGTTGGCCAGTCAAAAACTTTGGGTGCTGCTTGTATCCAGCGACTTGGGTCTCAGCCGCCAAGTTTGGCGAGAACATGCAATTCGCCCACGGGGCAACCCATCTCGATCCGTCCACATGGGCGGCGGATTTTTTGGAAATCGTTGAGTGAATTTGTTTTTTCAAAGGAAATGGAATCAGTAATGTCAATGTTAAGCGAAGATACCGACGTCAAATTGCACATCGGCGGCGAGCTCCGGCAAATCCATCCGGAAACCGAAACGATCATCGACGTGTTCAACGAGATCGGCGAAGACGGCGTCCCCGTCAAACGGCTCGTCCACGGCAACCGCCGGTTGCAACCCGAACCGGCGGTCGAACGCGAAGTCGCCCGAGCCAAAGCACGCGATCACGAATTCCACTCGATCGACGCGTTCTGTGCGTATCTATCACGCGAGTGCGAGACGTTGTCGTCGTTGGTGCTGGCCGATGTCGATTCCGAGCGGATGCGAGCCACGCTTGACGAGTCAGACGAATCCGATCGCGAGTTTGTCCAATTCGTTGCCACCACGCATCCGTTGTTTCGCCCATGGTTGGGTCTTGTCGACACGTCGACCCCCGTGTTGGATTTCGCGTTGTTCGCGATGCGATACCGGTCAGCCATCATCCAACCCGACGGCCGTGAATTGGCGTTGACGTTCAGCCAAATCAAGTCGAGCAAAACGATCACGAAAAAGTCGGGAGTCGGCGCCAAGACGCTCAACGGCGTGATGGTCGAAACGGTGATCGGCAGCGAACGCCACGAAGTCGCCGTCGAATTGCCCGAACGAATGACGATTTGCGTTCCGTTGTTTTTGGACACCGATCCGGTCGAAGTCAACTTGGATCTGTTAGTCACCGACACCCCCAACGGCATCGTCGTGTTCGTCGCCGCCCCGTCGCTGCAGGAAGCGAAATTCCAAGCGTTCGGCCAATTCGTTGAAACGGTCCGCAAACAGACCGAATTGTTAGTCGGATTCGGCCGCGTTCGTGAACGCGATTGGAATCTGATTCGTTAACCACCTACACCCCATGATGATGCGGGCCAACGGTGATCCTTCGATCGCGGCCCTTGCTGATGACGAGACCGAATAAGCGTCAGCTGCGGTTCGATGCGGAACGTCGCGTGTTGAGTCAAAGATGTGTGTTCGCGGGGCACGCCTTGATTTCCTGTTTGGGGCAAGTTCCTTATCGGAGCAAGCACGAAACAGACATCGAAGAGCGGAGACGTGACGGCTCGGAGAGACGAGCATTACCGAGGCGGTAGCTCAGTGGCAGAGTAGGCGATTCATCGGAGGATCGACAGCCAGGTCGCAGGTTCGAATCCTGTCCGCTTCGCTGATGTGGTTTGACTGATCGTTCACACGCAAAAGAAAGGGAATTTACATGGCATCCAAACAATTTGTGCCGCTATCGACAAAGCTGATCGACGAGGGCGAGTTTATCAACGAGCTTGACGAAGCGATCACCGAGACGATGAAGGGCCTCGTCGCGTTTCGCCGTCGGCATGGCGACCGATCGCACAAAGCCAAAGCAACGATCACCGCCAAGATCGAAATGGTCGTCACCGACGTCGAAAACGGTGCCTACCAAATCAATTGGAAACTCGACCAATCGTTGCCGAAACGTCCCACGCAAAGCTCGTTTGCCGTCGAGGGCGGAACCGAAGACAACTCGGACGCATTGTTTGTGCGAACCAGCGGCAGTGACAACAGTCATCCCGACCAGATGAAGTTCGCCACCCGCGACGGCCGCACGATTGATCCGGAGACTGGCGAAGCACGTTAAGTAGAAAATCATGGAAGATCACCATCGTCCATTGATCGCAATGGCCGAAGAATCGACGCGTGAAATCCACGCACGCATTTGCGCCGTCGAATCGGCCGTGCGTGCGATCGGGTTTCGCCCCGATTCCGGCCACGATCTGATTTGCCGTTTGATCGCCCGCGTCGCTGGCCGTGAAACGCTCGTGCGTACCGTCGCCGAGATCGCTGCCGATTCCGCCGTCGGGATCTCATACAGCTACGCACTGCGATGCATCGCCGAGCTGCAAGCGTACGACGTGATCCGCACGCGTGAGATCCAAACCAACCCCACCCGGCGACGCGGCCGACCGGCCAAGACGCTGCAAGTGTGGCTGAACTGGGAATTGATTCACGAGACCAACGCGATCGAAAGCCGGCACGTCGCGCTGCAGAAAATCGCCCCCATCCCGACCGAAACCACCTCTGATGAATTAGTGACGAAGTCGTGTCGAGACGATGACGGAGCGTTGACGAAGTCACGACCAAACGATGACGAAGTGATGACCAAGTCGTGTCGGAATGCAAAACACACTGTATTAGAAAACCCTCTTCCCTCATCGCCGTCACCCGGTGCAAACCAGCCGAAACCGCATCCATCGGCGACGGCGGCGGAATCGGGATCCAAAATCAAATTCGAATCGATCGTCGATTCCATCCGTGATGCCGGAGTCGAGCGAGTCCGCAATCTGATCGACGAAGCCAAACGAGCCGGGATGACGCCCACCGAGTTGGCCGACGCTGCGTACGTCGTTCGCCACACCGACGCCCTCGGTGGCGGTGCCCTTTTCGATCACGTTCGCTCCGGCGGATGGCCAATCAGCGGCGTCAAACCGGCCGAGGTGATCCGGGCCGAGCGACAACAACGCGCCGACGCGATCCGTCGTGACGTCGCCGCCAACGCCCCCCGTGGCACTCCCGCCCATGCGATCGCCGGCGTCACCGCCAAGCGATTGATCGCCGCGGGATTGCCCGAGCACGTCCAGGACAACGAGCGAGCCGTTTACAACGCGATCCACCGGTCCCAAACATCTCAAGCCCCCGACACCCAACCATGAACCGCATCAAATCATCCCAACAAGCATCCAGTCGCAGCCACGCAATCTCCCGTGTTCGACAACAAGTCAGCAAGGCCATGCGAGATCCCGATCGTTGGGTCATTCGGATCACCTATCGCGACGCCGACGGCGTCGTCACCGATCGACGGGTCAGCCCCACGCGATGGAAGAACGACTACTTGTTTCGAGCGTTGTGCACTGGCCGCGGCGACCATCGCCAATTCGACATCCGCCGGATCGAATCGATCAAGCTGGACAACGCCGCCGACGTCCTCATGCACGAGGGCGTCATAAAGAAATAGTCGACCACGATGCCTCACCGAATCAATCCCTACACCGCCCCAATCCGAACCGCACCACCGCCAACCAAACCAACCTACGGTCGCTGGTTGATCGCATGTTTAATAGGCTGGTTTGCAACCGTGCTCGTGATGTCCACCATCATCGATGAACTGGCGGAGATGAACGATCGCCAACAACGGATTATTTGGGATCTGTGTGATGAGTTGAATGCAACAAAAGTACTAAAAGACTGTCATCCTATATAGTTTAACACTGACTCACCAGCATGACACACAACTCACATGTTAGTTTTTGCATCTTACCGTAGTTGCAATTGCCCCCCGATTGGTTAGTCTCCGATGTATTCCAGTAAGCCACACACTAGACGATGGGAATACATTATGAAAATACCCGGCAGTGAGCGGGAACTACGCGTATTGGTGAACTGCAAGACCTACCCTGCAGTGAGCACGAAGTATGTTGAGACCGTGTGCACTGGGGGCGTCGACGAGAACGGTAAATTCACGAGATTGTATCCAATTCCGTTTCGCTTTTTGCCTGAAACGGAAAAATACCAAAGATGGGATGTTATCAAGCTAAGGGCATACAAGGATACGAAGGACAAGCGTCCTGAAAGCTGGCATTTAGCACCGGGGACGCCAATAGAAGTAGAAAAGAAGATTATTTCAGAACGTCAGAGGTGGGAATGGATGCAACCCACTATTTTCGAAAGCCGGGATGCAATGTCGGATTTAGGACTGACGAACGGATGTGTTGAGATCCAACCATTGGAACTCTATTACAAACCAGATAAGCGCAAATGGAGCGAATCGCAATTGCAAGCAATTGCCCAGGGTGACTTATTTGCATCCGAAAAAGAGCGGGTGGGACTCGGGGACCGCGTTCCATGGCAATTCCGGTTGAAATTTCGTGAACGGTCAACCGGGTTAGAAGGAGACCGAAAGGTGCTCGCGTGGAGCTATTACGCAGCGTATCAGCGAAATAAGGTGATCGAAGGAGAAGTGGGGGCTTTAGCGCAGATTTCAGACCGAATTCGGAAAAGTATTTTCAATCCGGATCGCACCGTTTACGGGATTTTTGGTACACACAGTCGAATCGGGGAATGGATGATCTCCGGGTTGTACCATGTTCCAAAGACCATTACACAGATTCGTGCCTTTCAGTGGGAATGAACGATGAACAAGATTTTAACCGTTGGATACGAAGGCTTAGAAATCGGAGATTTTGTAGAGCGTCTGATCTCCGCGAAGGTTGACATGCTCGTCGACGTTCGTGAAATCCCAACGAGCCGTAAACGTGGTTTCTCCAAAACCGCGTTGAGACAAATGCTCAACGATGCAGGAATTGAATACAGACATTTCCGGTCGCTCGGATCGCCCAAAGCGTTGCGACACGCAGTGCGAAAAGACCGAGATTATAACGAGTTTTTTTCTGGTGTGAGGAATCATCTGAAACGTGAAGAATCGCGAGACGCGTTGAGGCAGATCCGAACATTCGCGAATTCATATCAACTTTGTCTTTTGTGTTTTTGTAAAGACTGGAGAAAATGTCACCGTAGGGAAGTGGTGCGAGAGCTTTCAGCAAATGCGTACATCAAGATTGAACATCTTGCCCCTGACGCACTGCATAACTCAGCAGCGTAGCCCAGACCTAGCGTCCGACCATAGAAAAACGAAAAAAGTGACATAGGTAATATTGATCACCCGTCACTCGACTGATCAGGTCCGGTTAATACCGTATCATCTAGCTGAACCCGCTTTCCGTCTCGAACCGCCGCCAACAAGTCAACACAATCCTGTGAATATTTTTGCGTCAGCGACGTGTCCGAAGATCCTGTCTTTACGGTAATGTGATATATGTTATCGAAGCTTTTAATGTCGACATGGTATTCGTCTCTTATCTGCTTTATCAACTTGTCCGCGTGCGACCAGTAGGAAAATCCCAACTCCCGCGCCACACCGCTCAAAGTATACGGATAAACGGCATTAAAGACGCTTGGATTGTCAAGAGTTGAGATCCCGAGCAAATTCGCAAATTGACCTTCCGCGTTTACGGCGTGTTCAAGGGTGGTGAAATCAATCTGCACAGTTTTTCTGGGGATGTCATGCCTTACTAACTCGTAGTTGCGGGCTAGTAACGCTCGGAGAATCTTGGGATCCACTTTTTTAATTGGAGCACCAGCCCCCAAAGCACGGAATATCCAATCGTAATCATTCGCATCTATGTTGCGAACGCGAATAGATCGCCCGTCGTGCAGGGCAATAAGCTTTTCATCTGGTAAACTATTGGCTGAATCAGCGTCAGGATTGAACGTTACGAAGAAGATGTTTGAAACCACGCCATTGGGCTCCGCCAATATTTCGTCAATATCCGAAAGGATCGCTCGAATGTTATCATCTGTCCCGCTATACCCCAAGAACACCAGTGGATGCTCCGCAAAATAGGTCAAGAGCTTTGCACTCAAATACTTTTTTTTCCGAGTCCATTCTTCATAATCCTCGGCCGTTAGAACGATGGAACGTGGATCTTTCGCACAACCATGGATTTTAAAAATCTCTCCAACGCTCACATAATTTGTCCGAAGAATTTGCTGCCCAACCACAGGCGTGAAATCGGGGAATACACGCTCTAAGAATTCGTCGTAATTCGTTGAAATGATCGCGTGAGGCTGAATCTTACGTAAACTATCCAACTCTTTCTTCATAGCTGCTTTCCTGATTTTGGAAAGCGGGGGAGTTAACGTGAGAAAATGCTTTGCAACGTAATGCTTCAAATAAATATCGTTTGGCTGGTCTGACGTAAAAAGCTCCGATGGAAACATTTTTCTACCTTCCTTACTCCACGCCCATTCACGATAACAATCGGCGATCTCAGACCCGATTGAAGGAAGGTCTTGGTTCTTCTGACGATAATATCCGTAATCGTTTACGATAGTGGGACATACGGAACAAAGGTGCGTAAGAAGCGCATCCCAACTGGGTGCGTCAAAGAAGCGTTTTGACAAACCGGACCCCGCGAAGAGGATCGGTTGACACCCTCTGTCTGAGACCACATCACGGATGGCAGTTGAACAACGCTCTTGATACTCAGTGTAGCTGGTCATCTTTGAATACAATCCGGACGATGCGTATCGTGTAAACGCGAAGGGTCCCAGGAAGTGACGAGACAAAAAAACGTGTCAACAATCTTCGCCAATCAGGAATGTTCACCCCGTCGTCACAATCGCACGAACACGGTCCGCTTCGTTTTTGACTTCGGTGGTGAACGCGTCGGCGTAGCGGCGTAGCGGCTTGATGTCGTCGAGCAACGGAGCATCTTCGTCGTAGTGGCTGAGCATGTGGTACATTCGATCGAGGATGATCGGGCCTCGCCCTAGTTGTTCAAGCATCAACGGAATGTCTTGGTAACCATCCTTAGCTCAGACGCCGACCAAAACCAGCGTGAAGAAATCCGCAATCAACGCCTCCGCCCGCTCGTGGTTAACATTCGCCACGCTCGACCGTCAACAAGCCGCAAATTCTACCCGGCGGGGGGCTCGTGTCAAGTTGTTTGTCACACGGGTGACTGGGGTTGGTGCGAATACGCGCAATTGTGTCTATAGATTCCTCGCGGTGGAACGGGTCGTGACGCTGGCGGAGATGTCTCGAACTGCACTAAACTCCGGCTGCCGACGATTGATCCGCTCATGACATCCGATCGAATCGCGTCGATGGCCCTTTGCAGTTGTGGCCCGGCCGCAGGTTACCGTTCGACAGTGCGTTTGCCCAACCGCAGCGATAAGCGATCGCGAAGCGTCGCGGTCAACGGACGCAATGTAAAGGTCGCCAAGGTCACCCTATCCGCATTCTTTGCAACCGAGAGATAGCGGACCACTTGAATCGACCAATTCCCCGAAACCACCTTGTGCTCCGTGCGATTGATCCCACTGCTGTACGGCACCCGATTTTCATTCGCATACAACCCCGTCAGCGCATTTGCATCGTTGACGATCAACGCGACTGTCTCTTCGCCCTCTCGGATCGCACGCGTGATCCGGTCGACATCGTCGATGGCCGACTGGGGTGCCCGAACCGTCACCATCCTCCACGCCGAACACAACGTTGCATAAACCGTGACTTCCTCGTCCACCGAACGCCGGTACTCGACAAACTTGTTGCCAAGTGACTCCCAAGTCTTCGACTCTCGGAATCCAGCATGCAGAAGTCGTGCATGAACGTCGACGTTTTTGATCGACGGACCTTCCACCGTCGACGGCGAACAGCCAGTCAAAGGTGTCAGCACGGGAAAGAGCAATAGAGCGACGCGGAGTAGTGATGTCATGTTGGCGCGGGCAGGAGCGAGTCGGCAGGGAGCCGCATCCTATGGATGATCACGCCAGAGCTCAACACCCACCCGATGGTTTCGACACCGAGTTAGTTGAGCATGAAACAACCGTGTGGGAGCGTTGGAGAATCGCTGTCGATGTGATCCACGCATTCACGGAATATCGATCCGGCTACCACACGCCACGTTGCAACCAGAGCGAAAAGGATGAGACGCTTGGGGGGGGGCTGCATCGACCCAGCTTGACCGACCCCTTACAATGCCCCCAGCGTGACGGGGTGACCAAATATCCATGGGCTAACGATCCCACGAACAGAGCATCGGGGCAATGGGAATTAACAAGAATAGTGATCAGTATGGCTTTCCGGTGGAGCCAACAGCGGACGATTTGACGCTCGCAAAAAAATGGGTCGATACAGCGAAACCAGAGCTTGAGGACGAGTTGCGTCAATCGTTGGTCAATCAAACGCGTCGAACGCTTTTTCCTCGGGCGTCAGACAGTCACATTGATCGGTTGATCTTGCGACCGATGGTTGGTTACGACGATGACGCCGACATCACCGAACGGTTGGAAAAGATTGTCGCTACAATCATTGCAGCCGCTAATGGACATGCCAGAATGACGAAACACGGCGACTCGTATTCCGTCTTTGCCCAGTTTGTTGGTGACCACAACTTTCGACGTTGTATGATCGCCTGGTTGGCTCATCATGCGTCAAAGAATCATTGGAGCTTGATGGAAGATTGTTAGAAACCTGCATGAACAACCGTTGGCACGAAACATGCCTATGGGGGACGGGAATTTCAGAGGGTTCAAGAAGACAGTGAGCGTGTAAATGATTGACGAGTTTGCAAACGTCAAATTAGGCGAAGAGTTTATTCACGACAACAAATCGTACCGCAAAGTGGATGATCGCCGCGCAGTGTTGGTCGATGATGCATCAGGCGACGATAGAAACGGCTGGCACTTTTATCCCGAAGACGAAGTTCGCCGCGGTATTCAATCCGCAATAAAAGATCAGAGATAAAACAGCTCGGACTCTCAGACGCCCGCTATTTGCGGCATTTTGGTGCAGGATGCCGCGTGATCATCAACCGTGCTCGCACCTGATGCAGTGCACTGACACGTCTCGCCGATCAGACCTCGCGTAACACGTCGTGCCTACGATTCTGGTATTGAATCCTCGAATTGGATGAGCGGTTCGGAGAATCAAGGCAACGTCCAATTGTGCATACAATATACAGTGCGCCCCCTTTAATGCTCACGAAACGGAAACGCAATAATGCGGCAGGAAGTCAACCAGGATAAGCAGCAAGCGAGAACGAACACGGCAACGAAAGCCAGACTCTTGATCAAAGAGGCTGGCACCACGGATGAAGCCCCATTGCGTGAGTCACTGCGACTGAGAAGATTCGAAACGGCGAATGGCCAAAGTCTGCCGGCAACCGTTGTTCGATTGTTGCTGCGTCCTCTTGTGGACTGCGAAGGCGATTTCGACCTAGTGATCGGATTAGAGACGATTGTCGCGGAAATTCTCGAGTGCACTCACGGCCGGGCCAGGTTGGTAAAGCGAAAACACGACTGGGCCGTCTATGCCGTTGTTGCAGGTAGTGGCGCATTCCATCAAAGTATGCTTATTTGGTTGGCTCACAAGGCCGTAAAAAACAAATGGAGTTTGATTGAAGACCATGAACGGCCTTGACGTACACCGGTGGCACATCGCTTGCGGCACAAAACGCGGGATAAATGTACGGGCGGGTGCATCATTCAAAGTGGCTAAGAGATGCAAGACGAATACCTGAACGTCGAAGTTGGTGACGAATTCGAATACCAGGGCAGACGTTACTGCAAGTTGGACGATCGCAGAGCATGGTTGCTTGACGGCGAACCAAGTAGCGATGAAAAAGTGATCCATTTCTATCCCGAGGATCGAGTCCACAGAAAGGACATTCCAATGGAAGAAGTCGCCACGCACGGCCAAAAACTTCCCGGACGATCCCGGTTACGAAATGGATTGTTTTGGATGTTGTGCTTCGGGTTCATCGCCATCCTTGTCGCCATCATCATCAGCGGCGGCTGGCTGAGTCTCGGTTAGGATCCAAAAAAGGTGGCGCAAAATGGAAACTAAGTTCTACAGTATCGACGCTGGCGAAGAGTTTGAGTACGAGTCAAAAAGGTATCGCAAACTGGACGATCGTCGGGCAATGATGATCGATCGCCACACAGATGCACAACGAGTGATTCACTTTTGTCCCGAGGACAGAGTAAATATATCCAAAAGGTGATCGCAGTTGACATGAAATGGCGACTGCACCTTCTTCGCAGTTCTCTTATGGCTGATCACTCGACAATGAGTTGACCCGACGGCTCGGGCAACATTCGCAATTGGATGGAAGGTTAACGTTGTAGAAATAGCCTAATCGCGTATCGATAGTACGGGTTGTAGCAGGTCAATTTTCGGAACTCGGAACATATCACCAGAATTTGATTTTGATAAGAGAGTTGGCATTTCTCCCTAACCTAGGCTTTGAAGCTGCGTTATCCGCAGACGCATCAGGTTGCCACCCCCGAGGTGGGAATCGATTGCGACAAGTCAAAAGCAAATGGTTCTGGGGCAAAGAAACGTGTTGCAAAACGACTCATTTTTAAGGCGACCGATCCGTCATGACGGTTTCCCAATCCGTCCAACCACGGACGATCGGGAAATGGCAAAACAATTGGTCCGCAATGTTAAATCCGAGGACACGGCGGGACTAGGTTGCGATTTGAGCCAGCTAGCACGTCACGCGCGAAAACGTCCTTTTCATGTTTTGAACATTCATCGATTGGTTCTTCGACCAATGACTGATCACGATCGTGATCCAGACATACAGCAACGTCTCGAACTGATCGTCGCCACCATTGTCGCGGCATCAAACGGCCACGCAAAGATGACGCAACACAAGGGATCGTACTGCGTGTTTGCCATCTTCTTCGGCACCCACGTCTTCGAACGATGTTTGATTTCGTGGCTAGCCCATCATGCAGCGAAGAACCATTGGAGCCTGATGGAGGACGGCGATGATTCGGAAGTCCCCACGTTCACCCCGGAAGCTGAATCAGCAAAGGACAACTTAATTGAAAAAATCCGGAACTCGATCGAAAACGAAAAAAGAGACGAGTTCGGAAGCCTCCGAATCGGAGAAGATTTCATATACGGCGACATACGGTATCGCAAAATCGATGCAAGCAGAGCGGCGCGGATCAGCACCAGATCAGGATTTGCCGAGACAGCTCTGCTTTTTTATCCAGACGATAATATATGTCCACTCGCTTGACCGCGGGTGTCACGGACAACGTTGGGCTGGCGGCGAGCGAGAATTCGCTCGTGATCGGGGATGCCGCGTGATGCTTAACGGCATCCCCGCCAGCCCGCGACGACTCAATCAAAGTCAATCGATCGAGCGTCGTCGGTATTTTAAAAGCGACGGACACCAGCTTCCACCTACCCAAAAAGAGTCCTGACACCTTTTCCTTTCTCAAAAAGAGTCCTGACACCTTTTCCTTTCTGACCCCTTTTCCTTTCCTGACACCTTTTCCTTTCCAGAAGGACGAGATTCGCCGCGAGTTCGTATCGTCTCATTTGAATCGCCGTCGATGTTGGGTCAGGTCGCGTTGTCCGATTGCAGAACGGTGGCGATCAGCGGGTCGGGACGTTTGATTTTCCATTCATGAAACCTTGCAAGCCCGACGCCGGTGCATCGCATGGTTCGCCGACCCGAATTAGCTTGCTGTCTTTTTCCTGTTACTAATGAGAAACATCGGGACCAGAACGAGAATCATAGCACCGATCGGATAGCCATAGTAGTTAATCCACGATCGAGAGAAATCGGGTAGCACAGCACCAATGAAAGCGATGGGGATTGCAACAATAAGCAAGCCGCCAAGCAAGTTTCCAAAATCATCCTCTGTGACAAAGTAGAAGACGATTGCGAGAAGCAACCATGGAACTGCTGCAGCTCCCGCCTTCCAGAGCCAGTCAGGCGCCGACACTTGCACGGGTTCTGGAGATACGTATGCCGCCAGATCATTCAGCAGCGCTTTGTGAACCTCCTTTGCATCGTCGCTTTTGGATTCACTGATTTGCTCGGCCTGTTCGGAAAGTTGAGTCAGTAAATCCGCCGCCCGCTCAATCCTGCCGAGTCGAAAGTGCCCGGTGTACATCTCGTAGAAGGTTGTGCAGATGATTGCGAGGAATAGCAATGCCAGAATGAACCCTAGACGTCTCCACGTAAATTCCGTGACCAATTTCTCGAAGAATTGAACGATTTGATCCATACGGTCCCCATTCCAGTCACGCTAGTTGTTGGTGCAGCCGATTCAATCGGTTGGCATCGATTCCGAATTCACATTGGCACGAACGTTGCGACTGCGAGGCGCGTAAAGTCAAATTTGTTTGGCGAACTTATGTTTCAGCGGATGATCAGGGTGAGGATAAGTCGTTTTGGGGTGTTCTCACCCTTATTCGGACTTATTCTCACGCTGTCCCCCCTCGGCGGAGCGGAGGAGTTCGCTCGCTATTCTCACCCTCTATAGAGCTACTGTCAAGCTTGTTCTCACCCGGCAGACGCCGCTGCAGAGGGATTGTTTGCAAACGGCTCGAAATCGAAAGCCAGTTCGCTTACACCACTTCGCCTGTTGGGACGCGTCAATTCCTATGCTCCCTACGATGGTCCAACCGTCATTTCAAAATCCCGCCGCGTGAAGGCGGCGGCGTGATGCCGGACGGTGTGCATTCCGCCGGCCCATGATGATTCGACTGATGTCAATCGGTAATAGGTTGTGTCGAGATCCTCGCCCACCAAATCATCCGGCCCAAACGTGATCGTCGGTGGGGTGTCATCGAACACCGGGATCCGTTTTTGCCACTGAGTCAGAATAGGTGAAGTCACCCGGTTGCCGATTCCCGCGAGTGCTGGATGCGAGCTAACCAACCACATCACCGGCCCGGCGGGGCGTTTTTTACATGGCCCCCATTTTGTTCCCGACGACACAGTGGTGACGTACGAAAAGTCGCCCGCGTCAATCGCCACTTGGGGACCGTATAGGTCGTTTGTCAGTCCGCTGCCTGCCCATACGTTGGCCGATCGCGTTGATGTCTCGATCGGCAAATCGCGTAGATCAACGACCGTATACAAATCGGCTTTGACGACGAACTCGTTCGTCGATTGATCGATCTCGACAATCGACACCGATGCATAAACTTGCGGCGTATTGAACGCAACCGACTGCGTGATCGGTGCAGGCGTGTTCTCGACGCCGTGCACGGCATCTTGAACCAGCAAGATTTCGCGAGCCATGCGGGCGTTGATGTAGATCTCGCCGTAGATCGCCTCGCTGTAATTGCATCCACCGTAAATCAACGTTCTGTCGCGAGTCGCATAATAATTGGGCGGATCGAGATAGGGATCGCTCGGCCGTGGATCCACGAAACCGGTAAACGAACCGCCAGGAGTCGTGACGGACAAAACGGACATCCGCAATTGGCGTCGGTTGGGCCGCCGAATGCACGCGGCGACGGGAGGACAGTCGAGAAAACGAGATCCGATCAAGTTGGTTTGATTGTTGGCGATGATCGATCCAGCGATGCTGGGATAGTTTGCCAATTCACCCTCGGGCAATGTGAACGAAACCGACAATTTGTCGCTCGGCGTGGCGGGGGTGAATTCGAGCCATGTTTCTTGTTCCCACCATCGCCGGACGATGTCGCCACTCGGTTCGGCAAGCACATCGTAAACCTTCAACATTGGCGTCGCGTTGACCAGTAGCGTGTTGCCATCAAACGCGACTTTTACTTTCATCGCAAAACCCGACTTGACCGGGATCAAACGTTCTCGCGTTTCGCCGTTACACTCAACCGTGATGATCCAGCGGTGTTCGTACGCCGCTTCCCATTCGTTGTAAACCACTTTTAATCCCGACGGAAAATAGTCGAGCGTGATTTTCAACCAAACCGAATCGTCGCTCCTTTTAACCACTAATTCGCGAGTCGATTCACCAGCGTACGTTTGGAAACTGCAGTCGAGTCGCCAATCGGTTGGCGGCAATAATCGCTCGTCACCGGGAACGGTGGTCGCCCACAATTCACAGGTCTCGTCGCAACCGCAATCGCCGCCGCCACCGGGACTATTCTGGAATGACATTCGGCACGTAATCCTCGATCGTTGGGTTGCATCCAAGCGTGATCGTTCGCCACACGCCGTCGTTTCCAAATTGCACGGCGATCGCATAACATCCGGCGGTGTATTCACCGGGCGGTACCGCGGTTGCTTCGATCGTCGCCCCGGTCTCGGTCAATTCGACGCCGTCGCGATCGGTGGTTCGGAAAACTCGAATCGTAATCGTCGTCGCCGAAAACGAATGCTCATATTGCGATGGCTCGATCGTGACCGACTCGGTCAATAACCCTTCCGCAAAACGAATCGACGGTTGCGATCGCGTCACCATGTTCGCTTGCAGCTGGGCGACGGCCGCCCGCAGCTGCGTCATCTCGTCCCGCAATCGTTGCAATTCGCTCATCGGTTGGCCCCCGCTTCGATCAACCGCATCACGTCGAATCGATGCGACGCGGCGGTGATGGTTTGGGTGGATCGTGCGTCGGATGGTCGAGTCGTGATTGGGGAATCAATTCGGATTTCGATCACTGGTGCGGCAACGTCGACGCCAGCCACGTCGACCCAACGCAAATTCGCTCCGATCGGCAACAGGCTGATCCGTCGCTCGGTTTCGACCGTGACGCGATGTCGAGGCGAATGGGCGTAGGCGGCAAGCAATGACGCAAGTGCCTGAAGCCTCGGCAACGGGTTTCGCAAAATGCCACCGTCGGACGTTTTGCGATCGCCAAACTCATCGATCTCGACCACCGTTCCGGGCGGAATGTAGATCATCTGCAGCGGCGCGTGTTCAAAAACATAAAGCCGACGCCGGGGCACATCGATCGACCCGAGATCACCCGATGCGATCGAATAGTAGGGACGGCGATCACCGACCATCGCGACGGTCGTCTCGATCGTTTTGTAATCGTATCCGTCCAACCCTTTGCCGTCGGCCTCGTTGCCGTTGGACGCGGTGATCACGAATCGTGGGGCACCGCCGACGTTCAAACGCAAACCGGGACCATTTTCGTTGGTCGCGTTGACTTCCAACGTGAACGGTCGCATCGAGGCGAAAGGGCCCGTGGGCAAGTGGGCATCGACATCACCGATCAGCTCGAGCGGATCGCGTTTGTTAGATACATTCTCCGACGGCATTTCCACCGACACCAGGATCGGCCGCCGTTGCCATCCGACCGATTCGTCAACTGCATCGACGTCGCCGGAATAATCGACGCCGACATACAACGGTAATTCGGATAGGACTCGGTGCGTGCCGGGAAAGGATGTGTGCGGATTGTCATCGTTGCCGCCGGTTTCGCGATTGGGATAGATCGACTCTCCATTGAGACAAGTGCCGTCGGATTCGGGATCGAGCACTAAATCACGATAGACCGCCTGCAGACTCGCCCGCTCGCGTACTCGTTTGTTCGCTTCGGACCGCTCCGCGTTTGTCCAGTCACCCCAATCCGGATCGTCCGCAGCCCCGTTGTCAAACGCCGTTTGGTCGCCGGACTCCCAATCGTTGACCCATTGTTTTGATCCATGCTTCAGCGTGCACACCGAAATTTCACGCGGCCCGGCAACGACGACTTCGTCGACCACGTCAGACGAATCGACTTGATGGTCGATGTGGGTCAGGGGATCGGATAGAGCGGATAAGTTGACACCGCCGGAATCGTACGGCAACGATCCGATGCCTGGGATCGTGGTCGGGGTGATCAATCGTGTTTGAGCGACGACATGCACACCAGTGACCACGGGCAATCCGCTCGTGCCGAGCTCAGGGATGGTCGCGGTCGCTCCGATTGCGAGCGAAGCCATCCGGCCAGGCGTGACCAATTGGCGAAGCACATCGCCAACCGTCCGGCCGTCGCAAGTGATGGTGGGCGAGTCCCAATTGGGCAGGTATTCCAACCCACTGATCCGCCAGGGAATTTCGGCGAGGGGGGCAGAGTCCGGATTGGGCATGATTCGCGAAGTGGTTGGCGCGTGGTAACCGACAAGGTATTGCACGATGTCGGCGGTCGACCACGTGTGCCGCTCTTCGTCGGGTCTCGCGAACCCGTATGCTTGCCACGTTCGCGTTTCGTCGAGCGACTTTCGAGTGGCGGATCGGTTGCCACGGCCATCTTGGTTGAACGTGGCGGCGATGTCGCCGAATCGTGTCCACTTTGCTTCGTTTGCCGGATCGGTTGCGATTGTCCCTTCGATCGTGGCGACGTCCCACAACCGTTCCATCCCAAAACAGGGAACGAACTGCGAACCGCTGGCGATCGCGTTGCTTCGTGGGTCAGCCGAGGCGTAGGATAGCGGTTGTGTTTGCGGCGATTCGGCGTATCCGAGCCACACCATTGACGAAGCGGAATCATCCGATTCGTGCGCAATCAGCACCCAATAACCCCGCGAAGTAATCGGATCAAAACGACGAGCGACGTTTTCGCCGGGCAAACAAACCCAGCCGTACTGATAATGAAGCGTCGCGGTTGAAATTTCTGGGAACGCCGACCACACGGTTTGTGTAGCGTGCAAATCCGGCCGCGGCGTCCACGCATCGTTCCAACGCAGTTTCGTCCACACGCGCGACGATCGCGTCGTCGATCGACGTGGAAAGAGTGCAGGGTCATTTAGGTTGATCGTGATCGACATTAGGACAACGGCACCGCGACGAGGATCCATTCGCTGACGACCTTTGATGCGGGCGAATGTTCGTAGGTCGAACCGTTTCGCGATCCCGCGGCCATCGGGATGATCTCGGCCGACACGATGCGGACGTCAAGCACGAAAAACCGCAACCGATAGGGCGCGATTTCATAGTTGATGCCGTCGGCGATGATGTAAGCGTGCAATCCAATTTTGTCGCGTTGACGGCGTTGATTGGCCTCGAAGTACTCGGCCGCGTCAAACCGGGTGGTCAAGAGTCCGAACGGTGTCCCGGCCGGCGGTTGCATATGGATACCCACGTTCGGTACGCCTGGTTGCACGTACGGCACCCCCGACCACTTCGGCACCTCGACCGTTCCCTCGTAAAGATCAAATAGAAAACCACCGATGTTGATCATTGGGTCTCCATTGCCGCCCGGTGATCCGCGTTATTTGCGGACTGGCGAATCACGTTGGACGGATTGCCCGGTTTTGGTTTCGTGTTTGCCTCGGTCCCCTTCATCGCGTCGAGCTGTTCACGTGCGATCTTGTTTTGTTCGTCGACTTTCTTTGCAACGTTACGAAACTCATTGGCAAGAGTCTCCATGTAGCGTCCCAGATCGGCGTTCCCTTCCCTGCGAACACGGTCCCCGAGGTCGGTCGCGTAGTCGGCGGCCGAAGTGATTGAACCGGGAGCTAGCGAGCTGGCGTTATTCGAAATCAGCTCGATGATGGCGTCGATCTGGTTATCCAATCGGTTGACGATGGGGTGTTCTTCTGTCGTGATTCCGTCCTGTGCAAATTCACGTCGACGACCGAGCAACGTGTTAATCGCGTCGACTGATTCTTCGGCGAATGTTGAGCCCGATAGTCGACCGCGACGGATCCACGCTTCGTCGACCTGGGACGATAAAAACCCGAGGAACCCCGGCGAGCGTGTCTCTTGTAGCGTGGTGGCGACCTGGTCACGCAATGCCGCGAGTGATGCTCCCTCGATGTCTTGGCTCAATTGAGCGGACTGCCCCCCTCGCTTCGGCTGACGAAGTTGGACACGGACAATTGCGGTGTTCCCGACGCGATTTGCGAGGCTTCGCGTTCGAAAAAGTCCGCATCCGCTCGGATTGTTTGGTAGCTGCTTCGCAGCTGCCGTGCGGCGTCGCTTTCGGCGTCAAAGATGTCATTCAGGACAACTTGGAATTGCTTTTCACCAAATCCTTCGCCAACGAACTGCCGCTGTAATGCTTCGTTTTGCTGCAGTGTTTGGATTCGGCCAAAAAACGTGTCAAACGCCACGGTGCCTTCGCCCTTCTGTTGGACTTCGGTTGCGACGGTAACGAATTCGGCCAGTCGCTCACGGTCGCGAATGTTCGCCTCGGTCGCGGCCCCCTTGGCGATCTTTCGATCGAGCAATTCAATTTTGCTTCGTGCGTCAACGAGTTCATCGTCCAGACCGGTAAAGAACGAATCCATCCGTGTTGAGAAATCGGTTTGGAACGTCGCGGAGCTGGTCCCCCGGTCGTCGTTTCCGAATTGCGTAATGACCGCGAATAACGCCGCCGCTTGTCGCGACGCTTCCTCGGCGTCTTGTTCGCGAACGGTCGACACAGACGAACCAATCGCTTTTGGCAACGATTCGACCAACGCGGCCGGATCGACGATTGCTGCCTGCGTTCCGGTCGTTTCCAAAAGCGCGATCGATTGGCGGATGTCGGTCAATCCCGTTTGCCGTTGGATCGCGACGGCACCGGCGGCGGTTTCGTCGAGTTGTTCCGGCGTGTTTCGTTCGAGTCGTGCCGATTGCGTGACGGCGTCGACCGCTTGCTCGGACGTTGCACCACGCGAGACGGCGGCGCCGAGTGCAGTGGTGATGCCGGCAAGAAACGAAAAGCCGGCTTTGTTGGCGATTTCACCAATGGATCGCTGCAGCAATTCGTCGCGTTCGACGATCGACAATCCGGCGAGGTTTTTGGCGGCCTCTTGCTGGGCTTTCGCAAGTTCGCGTTGCTTGTCGAGCGAATCGTCAAGCAATGTTTGTTGATCGACTAGGTACTGATTGATCGACGCGAGCACACTTTGAAAAGTGCTGTACGCGGTACCGATCGCGAGAAACTTTTGGACAGTACCTTCGAACGTCTTGTCGAGTGTCGATGCTTCGGGCTGTACCTTATCCTTAATGGCACGAGCCGCCTTTTCCGCCGCGGGATCGATTTTTCCAAGCGACAAAATCACGTCGTCAATTGACTGTTCGGCCAACTCGCCCGCGTTGACGAGATGTGTTTTCAGCTCCGACGCGACTTTGCGACCAACCGGTCCCATCGATCGCAACGTATCGAGCGTTTCGGCGAATTTGCCTTCGCCAAACCGAGCCGCATCGGATAACTCCGTCTTGATCCGATCGGCTGACGCTTCGACCGTTGGGTTGATACGCTTCAAACGTTCGAGCACTTCGTTCATGTCGCCGGCGGCGGCCGCATCGGCGGCAACCAAATCGGCTTCGATCCCTTTGGCGATCGCCGCCGCCTCGCCACCGAGCGACTTCAATTCGGCAAGCGTGTCGTCAAATTCCGATTGCTTGTCCGCTTCGGCGATCCGAGTGCGAATCTCATCGGCCACGCCCTTGGCCGCCGGGCCGAGTTTCTCGAGATCGGCGAGATACGAATCCAGACCTGCGGTATCGCCACCGGCGGTGGCCAACGTTCGTGTGATTTGGTTGGATAGTTCCGCCGACTCGGGACCTAGATCGGCGAGCGCGGAGTGAATTCGATCGAACGCGACTTCGGGCTCAACGTCCCCGAGCTCGGCACGCACGCGGTTGGCCACTTCGGCCGCGGCCGGATCGAGTTGGCGCAAATGTTTAACATATTCGTCGATGTTCGGCGGCGACAATTGGATCGACGCCAAATCATCACGCATCTCGCGAATCACTCGCGATGCCGCGCCGCCCAGTTGCTCGATCGAGCGAATCGAATCATCGAATTTGAGCGAGACTTCGTTGGCCGCAAACTCGGCACGCAACGCCTCAGCCGCTTCGGCCGCCGCTGGGTCGATCCGTCGCAATTGACCAATGATCGACTCGATCGACTTTTGACCGGCTTGGCCAGTCGACCGGAAATGGGATTGCAATTCGTCGCCGAGCTTTTTGCCCTCGGGCCCGGCCCGTTTTAGATCTGACAACAATCCTTTGAGCGCTTTGTTGTCGGCGTCTTGTACCCGTTTGAGCGCCGCTTCGATTTCGTTCCCGGTGGCGTTGCCGGCGTCGGCCGTGCGTGCGAGTTGTCGCTCGTGTTCGCGTTCTTTTTCGATGACGCGTTGCAGCGAAGCCAATAGCTTGGCTTCGTCTCCGCTCAGCTCGACGACGGTAGTTGCCACAAGATCAATTCCGCGAGGGTGGGGTGATAAGGATGGCTTAGCCCGCGGTTTGCGGCGTTACACCAGATTCGGTACGGGAGCCGCCGGAGGCTCGGCGGCGTAGGCGGTTTCCCAGGTTGGCCCTCATCGTTTCGGTGTCGATCGCGATGTTTAGAATCTTGCTCGACAATTCCAAGGTCAACAGATTCGCGGCGGTCACCTCGGGCTTTTCGAGCCGATAGTTCAACCCGAGCACCTTGATCGCGAAATCGTGCAAGTCGACTTCCGCTAGTGATGCACTCGATTGTCCTCGCGTTAATTGATCGAGGATGCGGTCACCGATCTTGATCGCGTCGTTCCACACGTCGCGGTATTGCGGGACAACTTCGCCTGGCACCATCCGCCCGGTTTCGGTGTCTTGCGTCAACATGCGATCCAGATTGCATGAATAAAGCAATGGACCGTCGATCTGGTTGACGTCAAAGCATCGCAATTGAGGGATCACATAGGATTGACCATCGAACAGCGTCAACCGTTGACCGGCGATCTGCGTTGGACGTTGTAGCGATTCGGGGGTGACGGGTGACTCGGGATCGATTCCGACGTAGGCGTCGGTACCGAATCGCTTTGACCATTTTTGATTTGGATCAAACCGCAACGTTTTCACCGAGCCGGATTGGCAACACAGCATGCCTTGTAAATCGTCCGGTCCGCGGAACGTTTCACGTTTGGTTGGTCGATCGATCAGCCCACCAAGCCGGAATTGATCGAGGATCGCAGCGTTGACATCCTTGACGCCGGGAAGGAAATAGATCGGTGACATGGCTCACGCGTTAATTCGGGTGGAATGGGTGAGCCGTCCAAATTGCCCTGCGATCGCGTGATGTCCCGCGTTGGCGTTAGTGATCGACGACGTCGCGACTACGCCGGGGCGTCGGCGTATTTCGGTTCCACCACCACCTGCAATTCGATGTCGGTGCTGCGTTTTCCGTCGATCAGCAAATGGGCATCAAAGTTGTAGCGGTCGACTGGAACGTTCGTTTGTGCCGAACTGAATTCCAACCGCACGGTACAGCTGCCGACCGCTTTGTTTTGCAATGAAAGCGAACCGACCAACACCGGCGAATCGGGTTCGGTCCCACCTCCGGCGGCGCCAACGACGACCGAGGCGGCGGTGTAATCAACGGCGGAATTAGTGATCGACCATTCGAACGCACGCCCGATCGACGCGGTGTAATCATCGCGTTGTTTGATCCGGATCGTATCGGAAATGTTCGTCGATCCGTTGCCGGCAAAGTTGTTGGCCGATGGCAGTATCCGCGTCGCTACCGCGTCGGCCATTTCGTCGTAGTCAAATTCGGACTCGGTTTCGGCGGCGACCTTCCCAGTTACCGCTTCGATAGCCAGATCCCCAAAATTCGACGGCAACGCGGCGGCAAACGATGAAGCGGTCAACAATGTACCGATCTGCGAGTCCAAGTTGGCGCTGACCATTCCGATCGCACTTCGCACACCCGATGCCGTCATCCCGCCCGAGACCACTTTAACGTCGACCATGCCGGGGCTGGAAAAGACGAATTGATCGGTGACTGCTTTGATCGCGGCAATCTCGGTGTCGATGTATCCGGCGATCGTCGCCAAAGTATTCGGCAACGTCGTGCCGGTATCCTCGACAATGGCCGCTAGCTGTGAGTCCAAGTTTGCACTGGCCAAACCGATTGCACTTCGCACTCCGGCCGCATCCAATCCGCCGCCCCCGCACCCGACACCGCGTTGGCGTCGACTTCGCCGGGATTGGTGAAAACGAATTGATCAGTGACCGCTTTGATCGCGTCGATCAAACCGTCCA
>NZ_ANOG01000362.1 GCF_000346295.1 Rhodopirellula maiorica SM1
AACGCCCCGAGGATGCATTCCTCGGGGCGTTTTTTTGTGGGTGTCGCGAAATGGCTTACTTCTTTTTGCCCGACACACGATACAGATAATCGTGGGTGCGGATCAGCAGCGAATCGCCCGCCGGCACCGGGCTGGCGACGGTAAAGGGTTCGTTATCGTCGAGTTCGTTCGAGGCGACGAGGGCGGGATTTTCGGCATCCAAAGGGCCGACGACAAAGACCATCGCGTCCTCTTGAGTGACATAAAGATGATTTCCGGCAACCAAAGGCGAGCTGCTGAAACTTTGTCGTGACTTGGGCAGTTGGACTTGCCATTTTGCCTTTCCCGTTTCGATATCAAGGCAGCTGACTTGGCCGCGATTGGCTTTGCCATCGCCGATCAGATAGAGATTGCCGTCTTGCGCCGCCGGTGTCGGAACATCGCTGCCAAGATCATCTCGGAACCAGACAATGGATTCATCGCCTTTGCCTTCGACCAGCATTTTCATGTTGACGGCGGTTAAGGTTGCGCCCCGAGCGTACGGGCAAACAATGATTTCGCCTAACGCCACCGGGGAGGAGATCGAGCGAAAGAATTTTTCGCCATCGGGATTGAACCCACCCAAGATTCCGACTTGCTTTCCGTCGTCGGCGTTATGAAGCGTCAAGTGATCGGCGCCCATCACCGCAATCATGGGTTTGCCATCGACGGTGACGTTCAGCGGGGTTGCATAGCTTTGAGCCGCCTCCTCGGGAGCATCAAGCATTCGCTCGGTTTGCCAAAGCTCATCACCGGACACTTTGTCAATCGCGACGACATAGCTGGGGCCACTTTGCATGACCGCGACGACAATGGCGTTGTCGGTCAATAGCGGTGACGTGCCCAGGTCCCACCACAGCGTGTCTTCGCCGTACTCTTCTTGCAGATTGAGCTGCCATTTTACGTTGCCCGAGGTATCAACGCAGGCGAGGTCTCCACTGCGATAGTATGCATACACGTGTTTTCCATCGGTCACGGCCGATGGATTGCTGCCGCTGCCTTTGCGATGTTTGTTGCCACGATCGGCACCCAGAGAGACGGACCAGCTGGTTTTTCCCGTTTCGAGGTCGATGGCGGCCAAGTGATTTTTGTCATTCGCACCATAGGTCACATAGGCATGCGAACCCGCAACGACCGGGGTGCTGCCACCGGATCCCGGCAATTTGACCTTCCAATCGACTCCTTTCGATTCACTCCACTGGGTCGGGAAGTGATCCCCCGGCGCGACCCCATTTTGGTTGACCCCACGCCACTGGGGCCAGAGTTCGTCGGCTGCACAGGTCGCGGGTGTAACAGCGTCATCGGGGCCGAGCCCTGCAAATCCAGAGCCGACCAACGAGGCGGCGGTTAAGGAAGCCGCGGTGAAAGTGCGGCGAATCACAGAAAGCTTTCGCATAACGGAATTCACTTTAAAATGGGTGGGGTAAGGATGCCAGATGGCACGTCGGTCCGACGCAAAAACGTGTTCCGACGGGGCATCTGTGAAATCAAACGCGGAGGGTGATGTTGCGATCTCTACAACATACGCAATGCGACGGCAGGAAACAGGGTGACAAAAATCTTTTGATTCAGCCAAAAACGCATAGAAAACCCATCGGGCACACGCTGGCTTGGGTAAAATTTTAACCGTATCGGTGCGTCGCGTGTCGCGACATGGGCGACGAATGCTGACACTAAAAAAACTCTTACATTTAACAATAGACGCGTCTCTTCATGGTTCCAATAACCGGCGGTCCATCATTGCGGTATCGAAACGTAGCTAGCGAAAGAAAAGCTCGCGAAACGAATGCTCTCGATTCAACGTGGGGTAGCGCCGCGGTTGTGAACTCATGTCGGGCAGTCCGGGCAGCCGCGACTCTGATTCGTCGTGGGGTGGTGTTGCCCATGTGCTTGGCGGCAAGTCATTTGGCGTTCGTGCTGTTCTTTGCATCGCCGTTGATGGCCGGGCCGCGCGACGATGGTAGCCTAGTGAATGGTTCCTCACGATCTGTAGCGGAAGAGGCGATTTCGGCCGAACAATTGTCCGATGACAGTTATTCGCGACGCCAAGCGGCGATGATGCAGATGTGGCGACTGCGAGAAACGTCGCGGCAAGCGGTGCAAGACGCCGCGCGTCATCCCGATCCCGAAGTGGCGGATCGCGCCAATTGGATTTTGCGTCAATGGCGACGCGGTTCCTTACCCGAGACACCCCCTGAATTGGCGAGATTGCTGCAACAGGATGACGACCCTTCGGTGCTCGAGGAACTGCTCGAAGTCGGTCAATTCGGCGCCGTCGTTGTGGCGGTCGAGGAATCGGCGGGGACCGCACAACGCTTGCTGTTAAATCAACGATTGGCCGCGGCACTGAATCGTCGCTTCCCGGTCTATGTACGCCGTGCCTATCAAGACGATTTGTTAATGGACTTGCTTCGCTTGGTTGATCTTGTCGCCGATTCAAAGGAGATGGCCGTTTGCCGAGTTCAGATGATGCAAGAACTTGGGCTCGACATTGATGACGATCATTTGTTGCCTCAGGCGGCTGAGAATTGGACCCCGATGGTCCGCAGCGAAGCGGAGATCGTCGTGTTGGCGGTGTTAGGGCGAAGCGATGATGCGATTGCCCGAGCAAGACAGCACGGGGACGAATCGCTGCTTCGAATTTGCCAAATGTTGGATGGGCAATGGCAGTCGATCGCAACCGAGACGGCTCGCCAAGCCGCCGGCGCCGATGAAGGATCGAGCGAACGAAGTCGATTGTGGTGCCAAGCATTGGTGGCGGCGGATCGTGCGAACGATGAAGGCATTCGAAACCAAGCGGTCGAGGAACTGGTGGCGATTCCGGTCACGCTCAGCGATGCCTCGGTCGATTTGCGTTGGAAGTGCTTGGCTAGCCACGGATTCGTTGACGAAGCGATCACCATTTTGGCTCGCAGCGAGGAAGTCGCTGATGCCGCCAAACGGCCTCGCTCGGATTCCGCAGCGGTGGTCGCGATCTCGGCAGCTCGCACGAATCGAGCCTTTGAAGTTTTGGGGTACCCCTACGACGAAGTCGATGAAAATTTGCAAACCTGGATTGCCGAGGCGATCGAAGAGCAGTCGCAAGACACCGTCGACGCGAAAACCCTCGGAGTGACGCCGAGGGTCGCGCCGAAATTGAATCGATTGTTGTCGTTGATGCGTTGCTTGTTAGCCGTGGGACGAGAGCAAGCGGCGTGGACGATTGCGCGTGACTTATCCGACTCCGATACGATCGTTGGCAGCCAACGGGTTCGGGACACGGTGTTGATCACGTTGCTGGTCACCAATCGTGATGATTGGATGGCTCGCTTGGCAGTGCGGCCGGGCGAAAGTTCGTTGTCTAGCGAGACGCAGCGATTGATCGTGGCATCGCTTTCGGATATCGATTCGAAGACGTGGGAAATGATCCTCGAATCGATTTCGGTGATGACGCCGACGACTCCGTTTGATCAACGAGTCCAGATTGCGTTTGATTTGTGTCGCGGTGAGACTCCGACCGCGTTTGAAGACGAAACGCGTTTTCAGGAACTCTATCAAACATTGACCTCCAATCGAGAATTCTTGCCGCAGACGGGCCAACGCTCGCTCGTTCGCCGCTCGCTGCCTCGTCGATTGAACGTCCAACTTGCAAACTTCTTTTCCCAGCTTGGCCAAGCCAAGATCGCCAGCGAGATCTTGGCAACGCTTGCTGCGGCCGGTGATATTTCGGCGACGTTTTCGATTGCCCAACGTGAACTGGAACTCGGCCGCGCCGAAAACGCGTTGGCGGGTTTCGACCGCGTTTGGAAATCGGTTGCCGCGACGCCGCGTCCAGCGCTTTCGGCCGCCACGGTTCGCTACCTTCGGCAAATCCAGAACCCATCCATTACGCGGCCAAAGCGACGGTGGGCCAATGGATTTGGCGAGACGCCAAGGGCATTTAACGCAGGCAGAACACCTCGAACGGCAATTGAGATTGATGTTGTGTTCTCCTGCCTTGACGCTGCGTAGCGAATTGCTCGAGTACTTGAGTGATCGCGGCGAACGGCAGATGGCGCTACAGAGCTATCGCAGTTTGCTGCCGATGGCGGCGTTTGGTTCCGAGGGAGCGACGGAGCTGTACGACGTTGCGCGGAACTATTCGACGCTGGTTCGTGAAACTGATCCCACTGACGCGGCAAAATGGTTTGATTTAGCGATTGGCGGTACGCTTGAAACGACATTCTTTCGTTCGGTGGCCTATATCTCGTTGCCAGTATTTGTTCGTCGTTGGCAACTCGAGGGCGCCATCGAAAACGGAGACGAGCAAGCAGTGCAGCGGCATCTCGATCGAATCTATCAACTGGATCCACTGGATATCGACGTGGCGGAACGGTTGCTTCCCAAGCTGCGAGAAAAGGGAATGGATGCGATCGCCGATGCTTCGTTTGAACGAGTCTGGCAGGCTGGCCGAGCCTACATCGCGGACTATCCCTTTGACGCCACCGCTGGCAATAATTTAGCGTGGGTTGCCGCGATGAATCATCGTGAACTCGACGAGGCGGCTCGGTTGTCCGAGCAAGCGGTCTATTTTGAACCCGACAGCGCCATTTATCGGGATACGTTAGCAGAGATTTTGTTTCTGCTTGACCGTTTCGACGAAGCGCTTCAGATCGAGCGTGGTTGTTTGTTGGATGATCCCGGGCAGTGGCATTTGCACCAACAGATCGATAAGTACTCTGAGGCGAAGGCGGAATGAGTGATCCTTTGTCCGAATCGGTACTTCGCAATGTCCTGTTTGAACAATCTTCGGATGCTCAGTTCATTTACAATTCGCAGGGGATTTTGCAATGTAACCCGGCGATGGCAAAAATGTTGCGGGTGTCCGATCCCGAAGCGCTTGTGGGACGAAATCCGAGCGACTTTTCACCTCAATTTCAAATCGACGGGAGTTTGTCGAGCGAGAAAAGTCAGCGAATCGAAACCTGGGTTCGGCGGCATGGCAAGCATCGCTTCGATTGGTTGTTCCGCCGTGACGACGGCGACGAGTTTGTTTGTGAAGTGACGTTAACCGGCGTGCGATTCGGAGCCGAAGATGCCATCGTGGGCGTTTGGCGCGAAGTCACCGATCGCCGCATCGAACAGGAAGAATTGCGGCGAGCACAAACGCGACTGCAACATGCCCTTCGCGGAGGCGACGTAGGGCTTTGGGATTGGAATTTGGCGACCAACGAAGTCTTTTATTCGGACCAGTGGCATCGCCAACTCGGTGAGACGCCTGGCACGCTTTCAGAGTACGTCGATTGGGAATCGCGAGTTCATCCCGAAGATTTGCCCAATGCGATCGAGCGGGTTAAAACGTTGTTGGCCAGTTCCAACTGCGAATACGAATCATCTTTTCGTATGCGTCATGCCTCGGGCGTCTATCGTTGGATTTTGGCACGGGGGCAAGTGTTTCGCGATCCGAGTGGTCAACCGACGCGATTGCTTGGTGTGCACTTGGATGTGACAGCCCAAAAAGAGCACGAACAACGGTTGAACAAAGATCTGCATCTAAGTGAGGTGATGTTGCAGACACTCGAGTCGACGTTGAAGGTGACTTCATTGGAAGGGCTCAGCACGATCGTGTGCCAACAAGCCCGTCGTTTGTGTTCGGCAGAAATCGCGGGCATGGATTTGTGCGATTCATTAAACGGCAAACATCCGATTCACGGACGCTCTTATTCGAGCAAGTATCCATCGTATCAAGCCCCCCGATCACCACAAACAACCACCGACGACGAGAATCAAGCGGAGGGAACGGCTGCCGAACCCGAGCCTGCGGAACATCCCGATGATCTTGCGTTATGCGATTTTTTTGGTTCGCTTGATCAAGCGGTCGTGTTGTTGTCGGCGGACCAATTGCGGTCGCATCCAATCGGTTGCACCTTGTGCCATCCCACTGCGCACCGTCCACCGCTACGTGGAGTGCTTGTTTGTTTGCTGAGCGATGGCAAGGGGCAGACGCTCGGGGCAATATGGCTATCCGACAAGGAAGAAGGCGATTTTGATGACGAAGATCAATCGATTCTTCGCCAGCTAGCCTATATCGTTTCCACGTTGATCGTCCGCTTGAATGCGCAAGTCGAGCTGCGTCGCCAAACCGAATTATTGGACGAAAGCAACGAAGAGTTGAAACAATTTGCTTACGTTGCTTCACACGATTTGCAGCAGCCTTTACGAGCAATTTCGAATTACGCCGAGTTTATCAACGAGGACTATGGCGAAAAATTAGGCGAGGAAGGCAGACGGTACCTACAGTTGCAAATTGCGGCTGCGAAACGGATGAAGAAGTTGATTGACGACTTGCTGCAATACTCGCGGGTGAGTCGTGATGATGCCGAGTTCACCTCCGTCAATATGGACGAGGTCGTTCAAGAGGCGATGCGGCGATTGGAAGTATCGATCGAAGAAACCAGCGCGGTGGTGCGGCAGCAAGCATTGCCGACGGTCCGTGGAATCGAGTCGCGTTTGTGTCAGCTGATGCAAAATTTGATCGGTAACGCAATCAAGTATCGCGATCCAAGTCGTCCGCCTGTTATCGCGATTTCAGCAAACGAGCAACCTGAACATTGGTTGTTTGTGGTGGAGGATAATGGGATCGGAATTGAAGTCAAATTTCGGCTCGAAGTCTTTCAAGTGTTCCGACGTCTTCACGATGGAAGTAAGATCGAGGGAACCGGGATCGGGTTATCGCTTTGCAAGCGGATCGTGCAGCGGCACGGTGGCGAGATTTGGGTTGAAGCGTCGCCCGATGGCGGATGTCGATTTTGTTTTCAGATCATGAAGTAATGCTGCTCGTTAGATAGACCGTCGCAATGATGCACAAGAAAAGCCTACGGATCTTGCTTGTCGAAGATGCCGAATTTGAGGCCGAGATCACCAAACGTGCTTTGAGTTCGTGTGATTTCGAAAACTCGATGACACGCGTCGCCAGTGGTGAAGAAGCACTGAGCTATCTCCGCCACGAGCCTGGGTTTGAGGATGCTGTGATGCCGCATCTGGTTTTGCTGGACTTGAATCTGCCACGCATGAACGGTCGTGAAGTACTCCATGAAATCCGCAACGATGCATCTCTTTCGCATCTGTTTGTAATCATTTGTTCGGCGTCCGATGAACCGAGCGAAGTGACCAAGGCTTATCAAGCTACCGCGAACGCCTATATCACCAAACCGCTAGGTCTAGGGCCACTGCGAGAAATGATGAACAAGGTGGGCGATTTTCTACTGAATGTCGTCAAAATTCCCTGATGACGTCCTCTGTACCGGGCGTCCGTCTAGTGTCATCTACTTTGGTTAGCGGCACGGCGCGAGCCGTCCGGTTGCAG
>NZ_ANOG01000363.1 GCF_000346295.1 Rhodopirellula maiorica SM1
CCACGGTTCCGACATTTAATACGGGGCTAGCGTCCAAACGGCTAACGGAATTTCCCCCAATGATTCCTGCTTAGGTGCGAATTTTGCTGACGAGCATCGTGTGATTTGCCAGTGATCCTATATTCAATTTCCCTCGCAAATATTCACACTGCAATCTATCAATATTAATTGTTCCATCGCCACCTCATGCGAACAAAGCAACGCAAGTCCGAGCAACGCAAGTCCAACAGGAGTCTTGAATGCTAAGTCTGCAAAACGACCAAGTCGAACGATCACACGAATTGATCCAGGGCACTGTCAAGGGAGCGTCAGGTGTTCACTCGGTTCGCTTCGATGAATCGCACGACAACGAACTCTTCAGTCAATTCCTTAGACGGTCGGTCAAATGGTTCGTAATCGCCAGCCTGCTTGGGGCTGCGGTTGCATGGTGGGCGGCCGATCGATTTGCCAAAGACACATACACTTACACGGGACGGTTGACGCTTGAACAGAGCACGGTGGGATATCCTTTTTTCGCCGTGCCGTTGGCGGCTGACTTGGTCGTGCTAATTGATGCACCCGACACGATCCGCGAGCTCTACGAAACACTACCGCTGACCGAACCACAATCCGCGACCGCCAAGGCGATTGAGGTCCAGGCATCCAAAGGCGCATTCGACATCGTGCTTGAATATGGCGCCGCCGACGCCGAGACGGCCAAGCAGGTCGTCGATACGTTGATGCAAATTGTGGGAGACAAATCTCGCGAAATCCGCAACGGCACGATCACCAAACACCTCGAAACGCTCGACAAACGGACCGCGGAATTGGCCGCCGAGCGAACCAAGACGCAAGCCACCTATGACCAACTCTGCTTAGAGCACAACAGTCACGATTTGCATGCCGAGATCGATGCCAATTTGGTAGCCAAACGAGAAGCCAAAGCGATCTTGGCACGTCAGCGAATTCTGATCGAACTTCGCAAACAAAGCGTCGCGCAAATGGAGCAGCAAGTCGCGGATGCACGAGCGGGCAAGTTCGCCGAAGATAAACGGACGATCATGCAGAGCGAAGTGATCCGCTTGGCTGAACAAGAACGACGAATGATGTTGACGGACCAACTGCATGAACATCGTCGACGCGAAACAGCCAAGATCAAATTGGAATCGAAACTGAAGGAACTGGCAAATTTGCAATCGCTTTATGATCGCAACTTGGTGACTCAGTCCGAATATGACGCCTTGCAAAGCGAGATCGAAGTGTTGCGTCTCGAATCGGGCGACGACGAAAGGACCGCGTCCATCAGTAGCTCGATCACCGAAATTTTTGACGATATCGACTCGGGCAACTATGTCGACGAAGCGGTCAAGAGCAGGATTCTTGTGCAACTTGACGAACGTATCCGCGACGAGCACGAGAAGTTGAAACTGCTCGAGGCGGAATACAAGAGTTACCAAGAATTGATCGCAAAACTGGACAAAGACTACGCAGCGTTGGTCGAATTGTCGCCGAAGCTGCGAGATTTCAAAGTCGCACTCGAGAGCATTACTCATCAACAAGACCGGGTCAAAGAAGAGCGGCAAGCGATGGAACGGCTGCTGCAAACGGATGGCTATGTGCTGAAAACCACCTCACCCGCGTCGCCAGCGTTGATTCCGGTATCAAGTAACAAAGCCAAAGTGATGGTAGCCGGATTTGGTGCTGGCTCGATGTTTCTGTTGCTTCCCGCATTGTTGATTGAATTCTTTCGCGCCAGCCCGAACCAACATGAACGACTTGCCAGCAAGCATGGTTTGCCCATCCTCAGTCGGCATACTCGGGCCTCATCCAAACGACATACCGGCGGTACCACGTCTCGGATATTGGCTTCGCGGATCCAGCGATTGAATCTACCGATCGGTTCATCGGTGGCGTTGGTGGCAACCGGTCGCAAAGCCTGTCCCACGGGAATCTTGTTTGGTGCCGGTTCGCATTTGGCGCGTGATGGAGGCCGGGTGTTGATCGTCGAGGTGGTCACGGCAGGCAAAGTCACGTCATTCCCCGGTGAATATGCAGTCGAATCGATCCAAGACCAAGAGATGCAAATCGGAAAATCGGAAAAAGTCGACCGGCTGTTGATCAAAGATTCCGCGTTGCTGTGTGATGCGATGAGTCATAACACGTGGGATGAACTGGCTGCGAGTATTCGCTCGTACCAATACATCATGATCGGCGGACTCAGCGCAAGCGACCCAACGACGGCGACGTTGGTCGCCAGCGGAGCGGATGCCGTGATTGTCTGTTCACTAGAACGCGATGGAGCACTCCCCCGCAGCGACCAATTTGATCAATGACCTGATCGATTTTGATGCAAGGTTGCTCGGCGCCGTGATCGCATCTTGACCACTTTCGCTTACCAATTCGTTTTCGAGTTTAA
>NZ_ANOG01000364.1 GCF_000346295.1 Rhodopirellula maiorica SM1
GGAACCAGCGGGCGTTCATCAAGAAGTCATTTTTTTGCCGACGATTGCGGTCAGCGGACAATTCGGTGTGGTTCGGCTAAACTATGCCTTCGTCCATTCGTTGGTTTCGCGTAGTCTGGTTGACATTCGTCTTTTCACGGGGTGTCGCAGGCGAGCAGGCTGGACTTTCACCTTGAGGCAAATTTATCCATGTTTCTACGCTTTTTCCGATGTGCCGCCGTTGTCGTTGTGCTGTTCACCTCGTTCGTTTGTTTGCGAACCTCGGTCGCCGAAGTCCCAACATGGCCCGAGTTTCGGGGGGGACATGGTGACGGTCACGCGGACGCTGCGGATTTGCCTGTTGCAATCGATGCGTCGGTGGTCCAGTGGGAGACACCGATTCAAGGCAAAGCTTGGTCGTCGCCCGTGGTGTGGGGGGACCAGATATGGTTGACCACCGCATCCGAAGATGGGAAACAAATGTCGGTCGTGTGCGTCGACCGGGCGACCGGAAGCGTGAAGCACAATGTGGTTGTGATCGAAAACAAAACGCCCGAGTTTTGTCATCCGATGAACAGTTACGCGTCGCCAACGCCTGCGATCGAATCAGGGCGTCTGTACGCTCATTTTGGCAGCTATGGCACCGTTTGTGTTGATACTTCCGATGCCTCGGTGTTATGGCAGCGCCACGATTTAAAGTGTGACCATTTTCGTGGCCCTGCTTCGTCACCTATTTTGCATGATGGAAAATTGTTTGTGGCGTATGACGGCGTGGACGTCCAGTTCGTAGTCGCTTTTGACAAAAACACAGGTGAGACGGTTTGGCAATCGAAACGCGAAATCGATTACGGCACCGATGTGGGCGATCGGATGAAGGCGTACGGGACGGCCGAAGTCATCCAGGTTGGCGGTCAAGAGCAATTGGTCTATCCCAGTGCTGTAGCAACGATTGCCTATGACCCGCAAACTGGCGACCCGTTGTGGACGGTTTACCACGATGGCATGAATGCGTCAGCACGGCCGATCTATGTCGATGGCTTGGTATTGATCACCAACGGCATGGGAGGCGTCGTGGCCGTTCGTCCTGATGGCAAGGGCAACGTCACCAAGAGTCACGTTGTGTGGACGTCGAGCAAAAGTGTGGCGAAGAAATCGTCACCGATCGTTGTCGATGGTCTGATCTATATGATCACTGACGACGGGATTGCGACTTGTCGTGAACTCGAAGACGGAAAGATGGTGTGGCAGAAACGCGTCGGTGGTTCCTACGCGGCATCACCGATTTACGCCAGCGGCCGCATCTATTTGTTCAGCATCGAAGGGGCGATCACGACGCTACAGGCAGGACGCGAGTATGAAATACTGGCCGAGACAGAACTCGGTGACGGATTCATGGCATCGCCAGCAGTGGTAGGGGACCAGTTGATCCTGCGTAGCAAGTCGGCGCTCTACAGCATCGCCAATTAAAAGCACTCGAAGACGTGCCAATGTCGTTGATCGCTCCGCGATCATTACGAAAATCCACGGATTGTCTCTGTAGTGGATTTCGCTAAAAATCCGTTACCTGTTCCTCGTGCTGACAACGCTCGGCTAGCGTGACCGATTGCGAAGGTTCCGTTCGAAACGGATCCGGCAACCGATTGGAACGGTTTCGCGGACCGCGGGTTGTTCGCCGGCGAGCGTTGCTTGGATCGCGCGGATTACATGCGGCTCAGTCACGTTCTTGCCATCGGGGCTGTCGTCCATCGATCCCATGTAGACAATCTTGCGGTTCTGATCGAGTACAAAAACCTCAGGCGTGTATTTGGCTCCGTATTCCTTGGCAATTTGCTGGGACGCGTCGAAAAGATAGGGGAAGTTAAATTTCTTTTCGGCGACGCGTTGCTTCATCGCGGGCATCAGATCCTCGTCGACTTTGTTGACGTTAATTGCGACCACCGCCACATCCTTATCTGCGAATTTCTGCTGTAACGCAATCAAGCGGTCTTCTGCGTCGACGGCGTAAGGGCAGCTGTTGCAAGTGAAGGCGACCACGACAATCTTTTGGTCTTTCAAATCGGCAAGCGAATGCAATTTGTCATCGGTCCCCGGCAACTCCTTCCACGGCACCGCAGTGTCACCAATGTCGAGCATGGGGTTGAATTCGCCTGCATGGATGACTGTGAACGAGCAGATGAATGCCAATAGGACTAGCGCAAAGGAATTCGCTATCAGGTTCAATCGTTTGTGTGGCATCGGCGAATGAGTCTCGAGGAAATGAGTGGTGTCAAATGCGGTTACTGCGAGTTGTGTTGTTGGGTCTCGCAAGTTCGTTCAGAGATGAACGGGTAGAAATCGTTTTTGCTCTTGGGGATCGATTTCAAGGATGGGATCGATCCAAGGAACGGAGTCGCCGGCGGCAAGGCATTCGCTGACCCGTTTCTTGAAAACGGGTACGATCCGCTGCAGCACCTCACGTTCGGTCCCTGCGGTGTGTTCGATGCCGTCGAGGTTGGCGACTCGGCCCTTTTTGCGGCCATCGGGAAGCGTCGAGATGTAGACGACACAGCCAAATGTGGGAACATCCGCCGCAGCGGCGGTTGGCAAAGTGCGGGGCGTGGGGGGATGATTCGAGTTCATGTGGTTATGAGTGTGAGAACGTGGCGTTTCGTGGCGATTTTCTTCATCATGCGGCTATCAAGCGGCCAATGAGCAAGCAACCTGTGTCGGAGATTCTAGCATGTAGCAGGGGCGTGACGAGCCAAAAATTGATTCGCCGATTCATCACGGTGCCTTGGGGGACTTGCGTCTACAATAGATCTCTCGTTGTTAGAGTGCGAGAGCTTCAGACGTCCCCGAGAACGAATAGCAAAGGATATCAATGACATTTTGGCATCACCGTTCCCGTAATTTGGATCCGATTTGCTGTGCGGTGCTGGCGTGGTACCTGATGGGGGTTGCCGGAGCGATGGTTTCGGCGGACGAACCTCGCGTCGCGGTCGATCAGGCAGCAGCTGAAGAGGCTTCGGATGTTCAGGCTTCGGATGTTCAGGTTGCCGTTGCGACGACCGAGCAATTGATCGCCGAGGTTCGTCCGTCGCTGGTGACCATTCGGGTGCAAGGACGTGATGGAGATCCGCTTGGGATCGGCACAGGGTTTGTGATTGACGGCAGCGGTTTGATTGCCACCAACATGCACGTCATTGGCGAAGGTCGTCCGTTTACGGTCGAGACATCGGGTGGCCGCAATTTGCCGGTAATTTCAATCGAGGCGTCGGACTCGGCCAACGATTTGGCAATCATTCGCGTTGATGTAGGCGATGACCGATTGTCGGCGCTGACGCTTTCACAGGGAGAACCGCCGCCGCAAGGCAAGCGAGTCTTAGCGTTTGGCAATCCGCTCGGTTTGCAAGACAGTGTAGTCGAAGGGATGGTGTCCGCGGTACGCGAAATCAGTGGTCGCGAAATGATCCAGCTTGCGATGCCCGTTCAACCGGGAAACAGCGGCGGGCCGGTGGTTGATTCGCAAGGCAGCGTGCTGGGGATTGTGAATATGAAGTCGGCGGTTGACGACAATCTCGGCTTTGCCATTCCTATTGATAACTTAACCCCGCTACGACAGAAAACAAATCCGATCACGATGGATCGCTGGGTGCGACTGAGTGGGCTGGATGAGAGCGACTGGGAAATTGTGTTAGGGGGATCGTGGCAACAACGTGGTGGTGTGATTTCGGCAAGTGCCCCCGGCAATGGATTTGGCGGTCGGTCGTTGTGTTTGTCCACTGCCGCAGTTAACGATCCGCCGTATGACATTTCCGTTTGGGTGCGATTGGATGATGAATCGGGTGCAGCGGGAATTGCATTTCATAGTGATGGCGGAGACCGACACTATGGCTTTTATCCGAGCAATGGCAAAATGAGGTTGACCTGTTTCTTGGGACCCTCGGTCTATTCGTGGCAAGTGCTTAGCGATGTGCAGAGCAAGCACTACTTGGCGGAGCAATGGAATCACTTGCGAGTCCGAGTCGAAGAGGGGCGGATGAAGTGTTATGTCAATGAACACTTGGTGGTGGAATCGACCGATATGCAATTGACAAAGGGGCGTATCGGGATCGTGAAATTTCGCGATACCAAGCCTCAGTTTCGCCGTTTTAGCGTCGGTCCCGATCTGGCTTCACCACCACTCAGCACGGCGATTGCCGATTGGATCGCCGGCCTGGGCAAAGGAGACGTCCATGCGAGCGAAATCGATCAATCTCGCGTGGACATGTTAGCTGCTCGTGGTGATGTCGTCTCGAGAGAATTGCGACGTCGAGCCGTTGAACTGGAGGAAGAAGCTCAGCAGATGAAGAATTTGGCAGGCGACGTACTGCGTGCCCCGTTGCTTGCGGAGCTTGGTGAGTTGTTCGCTGAGCAGCCGGAATCTGAAATCGATTCAAGCAGTCGACTCGTCAAAGGCGCCTTGTTGATCTCGGCGATCGAAAATCCGCAAGTGGATCTGGCGGCCTACGAAGCCAAGCTCGAAAGAATGGCGCGAGAGATTGCCGAAGATTTCGGAGCCACGATTGACGAGGCCACGGATGACGAGGCCACAGATGACGAGGCCACAGATGACGAGGCCACAGATGACGAGGCCACAGATGACGAGCGAGCGAAACGCCGAATCCTTGACAAGTATCTGTTTCAAGAGAATGGCTTTCATGGCGGCCGCGCCGAGTATTATCACCCGGCCAACAGTTTCTTGGATCGCGTGATTGATGATCGCGAGGGATTACCGATCACACTGGCGATCTTGTATATCGATCTTGGTCGTCGACTTGGTTTGCAGATCGAAGGGATTGGATTGCCGGGTCACTTTGTGGTGAAACAGGTCATGGAATCGGGTGAAGAACAATTGATTGATGTGTTTGATGGTGGGACGGAGTTGAGCGACGAAGCTGCCGACGCGTTGGTTCAGCAGTTCGCCGGCCGAGCGATCACCCCGTCCGATCTTCAACCGCAGAGCGACCTCGATATATTGACTCGTGTGCTGAACAATTTGATTGGAATCGCGACTCGCGAACAGGACATTGATGCAATGCTGCGACGGACGGACATGTTTGTGACGCTGCACCCCGACGAGAATCGATATCGTTTCATGCGAGCTCAGTTACGGGCCATCTCAGGTCGAACGACAAGAGCACGGGAGGACCTTGACGAACTGCTTCGCCGTGAGCCTAATGGAATCAATGGACTTCCGATTCGCGAATTGAAAGCGTCTCTGCAGCCTGATCTCGAAAGATGAAGGAGGGGCTTGCTCTGAATGTCGAAACAGAGGCGATGTCTAGCATACGGGATGAATAAGGCCGTAATTGGCTGTGTTGTTGCAGTGATTGGGGAGTAGATCGCTGCAGTGTCAGGTAATCTCTGTTCTATGCATGTACATTGAGGTTACAATGTGACGAAAGAGGGGTGCTGGTATCCCTATCAATCGCTTCGAATTCGTGCTGACTCTCCATACCCCGTTGCATGACATGAAGTCCACCAAGCGAAAACCGAATATCGCGTCATTCGCTAGCGAAGCGGAGTCGCGTTTGGCGACAACCCATCAATTGGTAGAGGATATGGCGAAGGGTAACACCCGTTCAGAGAAGCCAAGTGAAGACGATAGCTCGACGAATGTTCGTAGTGGAAAGCCTGCGAACAGCCGCAGCGTCGTCGTTCGAGCAACCGAAGGACTCGTTCGTTTAGAACAGCAGCGCCGTCGCCGAGCCCTGCTGCGCTCCTTTATCTTGCTCGGTATTGTGCTCGCGATCGGATACGCGATCCACTTGGCACTGAGCACATGGTTAGGAATGGAACCGCTCACTCATGTCTGGGAACTGATCCGAGTGCGATTGCCCCTCGAGAACGAAGTCTGAAGCCAGATTCATCGCAGTGATCGCCTGCGTGATTCCGCTTAGCGTCGGCGAACAGGAGTTCTTGGGTAATAGTGCGAGGTGTTTTGGAAGCTAGCCGCCTGCGACGCCATGCCTACACCAGTGGTCAATCGTTCACGGATTTGGTTGTCCACGATCTCGGAGACTTGGTCTTGGCTAATCACACGTTGTCGTTGTGATTCGGCGTAGTAGGATGGCCGACTGCGGGTGATGTAGTCGCGATAGATTTCACGCGGTCGCACGAACGTGTAATAGTTCGGAAGTCCAGTCCCATTGAATTGGCGGTAAAACATATAGGGGCTGAAGGTTGGCCGCGCCGGGTAGTAATGAGCTGGTTGCTGAGCGCTCGCACTGGACGCATTTCCACCAAGCAGGAATCCTGCGGCGACGCAAACGGCAAGATAGAATTTTTTCATTGCTATCAAAGCTACGTAATAAGGAAGTCGGAATGACGACAGTGCATCTGCCGACGAGTCAGCGTGATCTTTTCGGGATTGTTAGTGTTATCGACTGTGAAGCCTGGTGTGCATCGACATTTCCCGCCTGCCCACCGCGAGATCCACAAGACGCGATCGTTTCCTATTACGATTGTAATGACTGGGGGCAGTTTTCGTGTTCTGAATTCCTTTCGCGTCACGCGATCTCAATTGCAGCATCAGGGTGAACGTTTACGGGCATCGGGATTCCGAAAGGCAAACTTCGGATCCTAAGTGCTCTTCTTTGGACCATCAATTGCGTTTGGCATCGCGCGACCATTCCGTGAGATCTGCATAAATTCTTGGTTCTAATTCGTGCCTCACTATCGCGGATGGATTAAGCTAGAAGACCCCAACAGAGCGGGGTCAGGATCAAATTAAATTCTTCTCCCAATGTTTCGAGTGATCTGAGATGGCGAATGCAAGTGCGACTGGCTTGAGTCAAGTGACTGAGTATTTTTCTGCTTTGAAAGACACGATCGATCGTTGTGATCTTGACGAGTGGCAAGCGGCAATCGATTTGATTGACCAGACATGGAAGGCCGATGCGCAAACGATTGTTTTTGGCAACGGCGGCAGTGCGTTGGCAGCACAGCATGCGGTAACGGATTGGAACAAGAGTTTGTATCTTGCCTCGGGCCGTCGTTTCCGCGGGATCTGTTTAGCGGAGAACATGGGAATCTTCTCGGCGTATGCCAATGACGTCAGTTACGAAGACGTCTTTCTAGAGCAGCTGCGTCCGATCGTTTGCGAAGGCGACTTGGTGGTCGCGATTTCGGGCAGCGGGAATTCTGAAAACATCGTCCGTGCGGTGAAGTTCGCCAAGGATCAAGGTGCCAAGGTGATCTGCTTGACCGGTTTCGATGGTGGCAAGATCCACCAATTAGCCGACATCAACGTGCACGTCCCCATCCACGACATGCAAATCGCCGAGGACATGCACGTCGTCTTCATTCACAACGTGATCAAGAACTTGATGCGTTAGAAACACATCAAGTTCTTGTAACCCATAAACAAAAAAATACGCACGGCGATATGCCGTGCGACATGAATTTGCCAGTCAGATTTACTGAAGCAAATCAGAGAATGCTTCGATCGTCGACGACTCGCCATCAGGATTCGAAAGCGTTGTCAACAACGCATCCACCGACTCGGGATCGAGAGCGGATTGATGCGATGAACCGGCGTCTTGACGGCTGTTCGAACCTGTTTGCGTTGATGCCAGCTTGGTCGTGCCGAATTCGTCGCGATGGATTGCCTCGTCTTGCTTGCCTGCTTCGGTCCCCTGGGTGTCGCGCCCTTGGGTGTCGGGCATCGATAGATTCGATTGAACTGTCGTTCCCACTGATTGGGAGCCAAGATCAAGTACGGTGCTTGATGCAAGTGACTCTGCGGAAACGGTTGAGGGAATAGCAGTTCGGTTGGCTGCTGCCACTTGAACTGGCTTTTGCGCCGGATCGATGACATTGATCGCGTCCAATGAACGACTGATGCCGTGGGGAGCACCCGCGTACAGAATACTCATCGTATTGCTTGGATCGCTCGCCGCGTAGGCAATGACATCGTTGCCGGTGGCATCAAAGTCTGTGGTTGACAGATTCCCAAGAGTTGTGAAATAGACTTGGTTCGTCGTCGGATTTACCGAAACGCCAACGATATT
>NZ_ANOG01000365.1 GCF_000346295.1 Rhodopirellula maiorica SM1
GGTGCGTCCATTCATCGGAAACTCCACCAACACGCCCCATTCTTTCTCTGACGGGCCCTCGTTGGTCCGCAGGGTCCGTGTTTTGTGGGCAGGGTCCGAAGGTTGAAGTCTTCAATTCGTTGGCTTTGACTGCCCAATGCAAACTTCTTGCACCGATCACTTGCCCCCTTGGGGTCAGAGCGATTGTTCATTGCTACCAACTCGAACAAAATGGAGCCCGGACGGACCGATGTCGGCAAACACTGCAACAGAATGACACTCGACATCACTCGAGCGGTCGTCACAGTTCAATGGCGGAGCCATGCCGTGCAACATCTATCCAAAACTGGCTAAGCCCGGCAAAATTGCCTAGGCTTTGAATATGCTTTGCCTCGACCATCCAGACATCGCGTTGAGCGTCCGCAATTTTATGGCGGTAACGATCTTCGATTGGTCACGCAATGGTTCAGGCAAAAACCAGGTTTAGCAAACGCTTGATCATCACGTGATCCTCTACGTGATCTTGTCAGGTTGAGTGAAACCTTTAAACGCGAGGAACACGTGATGTTTTCTGCTTCGAGCGATTGCGTGGTTGAGCGACCCAAAAGAGGTCGACTCAAATTTTAGAAATCTTCGTTAATGACTTCTTTGGCGGCACGAGTGCCAAGAGCTCCCCACAATCCGTAGGGACTTTCCGAGCCTGGCGGCAGATGAAATGACCTTGCTCCGACCTGAGCGCTAGCTTGGTTGCCCGCCTCGATTGAGTCCGTAATGAATTTAACAGCACCATCACCCATCAATACATGCACGCCGCCTTGGTGTCGACTGCTAGGCGGGTAGACGCCCCCGCTAAACGCGTTTGCAGAAGAACCAGTTAGACAAAGGTTTTCGTTCGGTGGAGCGATGGTGGTAAGGTATCCCCAAATTCCGCGTCCCATCGCCCATTTGTAGCCTCGTCCCGCTTCCGAGGTTGGCCCCACTGCGGGTACGGCAAAATTTGCCGTCGATTTCCAGAACGAGGGTCGCGTGGCATCCACGTCACTATCGCACTTGATGTTCATATTGACATTACCAGCGGCACCGCCAGCGCGGACGGCTCGTGTACGGACGTCATTGTCACCAAGTGCCGTTGCGATCTCGCCCGCACAAATCGTATTGGACAGTCCGTCTAAGACCGCGCGGAAACGAATATTGTGACGGGGACGCCAAAAGCCTCGATTGGACGCTCGTGCGCGATTGATTTTGTCTGCCTTCTGTGCCGCGGATCCAGTAACGACACCACTGTCGCTGCGCGCACTGAGCATATAGTCAACCGCGTCGCCCAGGCTGGCGGCGTAGTTGGTTCGGCCTTGGCTGGGAAGGCCTGCACCTGGGTCGCTGGGACAACGAAAACCTGGGATCTCTGTCAACCAAGGGTCATAACGATTGGGCGAGGCATGGTTTGCAATTGTGAAACGGGGTTCGGGCCCCATTGCCGGATAAACACGTGAGCCAGTCGTTTTGAACGGATTGCTGATCTGCTCCCAAATCGCCTGTTGCTCGATAAAAGGAGTGAGTCCAACCAGCCAGCTTAGTTCGAGTTTGTTGTCGAATCCCGGTTGGCTCGGTGTACCGCCGCAATGCATCGGCATCTGCTTGTAGGCGGAATGATAGTTGTGAACTGCAAGACCAATTTGCTTGAAATTGTTGCTGCAACTCATTCGGCGTGCGGCTTCACGCGCGGCTTGAACCGCAGGCAACAGCAGCCCCACCAAGACACCAATAATTGCGATGACGACGAGCAATTCAACTAACGTGAATGCTTGTCTGTTGCGAAAACGTAACATAACTTCGATTCCATAAAACAGAAAAAGAGAATAGAGAATAGAGCGTGGGAAATTCACGCTCGAGATGACGCAAGAAGTTGCCGCCAGTTGGATCGCTGAGAAGACAGAGGGGGCAATCAACTTTTCTGAAAATTTATTCGTCGTTCTCAACATTGACATCGACGTCGAGATCGGTTTCTGCTGCCTCCGGGTTCTCGCTCAAGTATTGAGCGATCTCATCATCTTCGGCAACAGAAGTGGGCGTTCCGCCCCCGCCGCATCCAGTTGACAGTAGAAAGATGAGCAGAAAAAAGATTTTGGAGGATGAAGACCAGGACATAAGAAAGCCGTTCGTAGAAAGAAATGAAAGATGTGCTGTAGAAATGACGCGGTTGTCACTAGCAGCACTGGGTGATTTGGGATCAATCGTGTTTTGGGGAGGTGTACCGATCCACCAGCTAGTTATTGAACTATGATGACTCCTGAAAACCGCAAATACTTTTGCGGTGAATCTTTGAAGAGAATCAAAATATTCCGTGACTCGCAAAAGTGCGGAGTAATCAATTGGTTGACGAGTCGGAATATCCAACGAGATAGTTGGCAACGATGAATTGACCGCTAATCTAAGCGATGATTTCTTTCACCACTCGGGCTGGTTCGACACCGGTTAGTTTTTGCTCGAGTCCTTGGAATGGGAAGGTCAGCCGTTTGTGATCCACGCCCAGCAAATGCAACATGGTCGCATGCAAGTCGCGAACGTGGACACCATCGGAGACGACGTTGTAGCTGAATTCATCGGTAACGCCGTAGCGCATACCGCCTTTGATGCCGCCACCGGCGAGCAATGCGGTGAAACAGCGGGGGTGGTGATCGCGACCGTAGGTTTCCGCATCCAGCTTGCCCTGGCAATAGACAGTTCTTCCGAACTCACCCGCAAACACGACCAATGTATCCTTGAGCAGTCCGCGTTGTTCTAAGTCACGAAGCAACGCCGTCGTCGGCTGATCGACGTCCTGGCACTGTCCGCGTAGGTTAACGGGCAATCGAGTGTGGTGATCCCAACCACGATGGAACAGCTGGATGAAACGCACATCACGTTCGGCCATCCGCCGTGCTAACAAACAATTCCGGGCGTAGGACCCGGGATTGTTAACTTCCGGACCATACATCGCCAACGTTTCCTGTGTCTCGTCGGAGATGTCGGTCAATTCGGGTACCGACGTTTGCATCCGGAACGCCATTTCTTGCTGGGCGATCGTCGTTTCGATCTCAGGGTCGCCGATTTCGCCAAAGTGCTTGCGATTGAGTTGCCCCAGTGAATCTAGCATCCGTCGCCGGATTCCTGCATCGACTCCGGTGGGATTGGAAAGAAACAACACCGGATCACCGGTTGTCTGAAAACTGGTTCCTTGGTGTTTCGATGGCAAAAAGCCACTGCCCCAAAGACGCGAATACAGCGCTTGCACATTGACCTTGCCACTCCAATACGCCGATGGCATCACAACATAGTCTGGCAGATCCTTATTAAGTGATCCCAATCCATAGCTCAGCCATGCTCCCATGCTGGGCTTGCCGGGGATCTCCGCCCCCGTGCAGAACGACGTCTTGCCGGGGTCATGATTGATCGCGTCGGTATTCATCGAATCGACGAAACACAACTTGTCGACTTGGCTAGACAGATGCGGAAGCAATTCGCTCATCCACAGTCCGCTTTCGCCTTTTTGCTCGAACTTGAAAGGACTGGGCATGATCAATTGCTCTTTGCCCTTGGTCATTGCGGTGACGCGTTGCCCCATGCTGACCGTTGGAGGCAACGGTTTGTTGAATTGCTTTTCAAGTTCTGGCTTAGGATCAAACAAGTCAATCTGACTCGGCGCCCCTGCCATAAACAAAAAGATGACTCGTTTTGCCTTCGGTGCAAAATGGCAACCCGAGGGTATGTTGTCGGACGAGCTCGCTGCAGCAGCCTGAGCGAGACGAGGCTGACCCAACAGCGACGTCATCGCAGCGGCACCTAGTCCCATACCTGCATTGGTCAGAAACCGACGACGGTTGTCCAGCGTTTCAGTCGTTTGGAAAAGATCCATCGTTTAGTCCTTGGTCTTGGTGATATCGAGGTTGTACAGCGTGTTACAAATGACGGTCCAGGCAGCCAGTTCGGCCTCTGCAGACGGAGCATCCAGTGACAGGTCGCGACAAAGATCGCTCGCCAAATCGGGATGGTTTTGATAGTGATCCGTCAAATCATTCAGTAGCTTTTCAAGGATCTCAACCTCTTGTGTATCGGGTAATTTTGTCGTCACGGTTTCCCAGGCAAACTGCAACCGCTGGTCGATCGGCTTGTTCAGCGTTGCCTGTGCCAAGTGGCGTGCCGCCAACAAATACTCGCTTTCATTCAGTAGCAACAACGCTTGCGACGGTGTATTGGTCCGCTCACGTCGAGCGATACAAGCGTCGCGAATCGGAGCGTTTAAAATGGTCATTTGCGGCGGCGGCATCGCTCGTTTCCAGAACGTGTAGATGCTACGTCGGTAAATCGATTCGCCTGAATCGGGCACATAGCGTTCGCCCGTCATCGAAACGGCCTGCCACAATCCATCGGGCTGAGGCGGTTTCACGCTCGGCCCATGCATCTTGGTGGATAACAAACCGCTGGTCGCCAGAATCTGGTCACGGATCATTTCCGCATCCAATCGATACCGAGGTCCTCGGGCCAATAGCCGATTCTCGGGGTCCGATTTGAATTGCTCAGGGGATGCATCCGAGGCTTGCCGGTAGGTTTTCGACATGGCAATTTGTTTGACGAGGGCTTTCACGTCCCACCCCGATTCGATGAACGAGACTGCCAATTCGTCGAGCAACTCAGGATGACTTGGCACTTCGCCCTGATTGCCGAAATCTTCTGACGTTTTGACCAAACCGACACCGTAGAACGATTGCCACAGACGATTGACGGCGACGCGAGCGGTGAGCGGGTTCTCGGGGGCCACGAACCAATCCGCCAGATCCATTCGCGAAGCCAGCTCCGACGATATTTTTAGCGGGGGCAAAAATCCGGGGACGTCTCGATCGACTTTTTCGCCGGGAGCATCATATTGTCCTCGAATCAGAACGAACGTCTCTCGGACCTCGTCGCGTTCCTTCATCACCATTGCCTTTTCCACCGATCGTTCGACGGTGTCACGTTGACGACTAAGTCGTTGGATTCTTTTCTCCAACGCCACTTGCTCTTGCTCGAGTTCAACCAAGCTGTCATCCACTCGCGTTGGCTGCTCGGGTTCCTCATCCGTGGCCGCTTCATTGTTCGCTTGTTTTTCCAGTGATTCAATGGATGCTTTTAAACCTTGAAGCTGGTCTTTGTACTGGGCAAGTTGGACGTCCAAGCGGTCCAGTTCAACCTGCTGTTGTTCCGTAGGAAAACGAACGAACGGCTGCTGCAACCCTTCAACGGTTTCACGAGGGTTGGTCTCGGGATCGGCGTCGATGTTGTTAAAGAACCCATAAAGCGAGAAAAAATCCTTTTGGGTGATCGGGTCAAACTTGTGGTCGTGGCACTGGGCACATTGCACGGTCAGCCCCATAAATGCAGTCCCAACCGCGGTGACTCGGTCGAGCACGTTTTTCACGTGGCTCTCTTCGGGCAGTGCGGTGCCACGATCGATGATCAGATGCAAGCGATGGAATCCCGAAGCGATCCATTGATCCTTTGTGGGTTCCGGGTACAGGTCGCCGGCCAATTGGTACCGCAAAAAATCGTCGTAGCCTAGGTTTTCGTTGAACGCCCGGATCACCCAATCGCGATAGGCGACATGGTTGCGATAGAAATCTTTGTGCATTCCGTTGGTGTCGGCAAAGCGGACAAGATCCAACCAATGGCGAGCCATGTGTTCGCCAAATTGGGGTCGCGCGATCAAATCATCGACGAGTTTCTCCCAAGCGGTCTCGGGAGACTTCGAATACGCCTTAACGAAACGACGGATTTCGTCGCGTGTCGGCGGCAATCCGTTCAGATCAAATGTGACGCGGCGGACGAGCGTGCGAGGATCGGCCTCTTCGGCGGGCGACATCCCGTTTGCTTCGAGCTTGCGGAGCACAAAGCGGTCAATCGCTTGATCGCTCCACCGCTTGTCCTTCACATTGGGCGTTTCGGGATTACGGGGCGGAGCGAATGCCCAGAACTCTTGATAGTCGGCGCCCGATTCGATCCAACGACGAATCAGCTGTTGTTCCTTTTGCGACAACGGCTTGAGATGCGAATCCGGTGGCGGCATTCGCATCGATTCATCATCGGTGGTGATTCGATTCCACAGTTCGCTATCGTCGATCAAGCCAGGTTCAATCGCAATACCGATTGCCCCTTCGTCGCCGTGTGCTTGATCCAGCCGCAGTCCCGCTTCGCGAGACTCGGGATCCGGGCCATGACAGGCAAAACATCGCGACGACAGCAACGGACGGATGTCATGATTGAACGAGACATCGACTGTTGGCGTCTCGGATGTCTGCTCATAATTCTGCGTGTCGGCGGCACCCAATGGTGACAATGTGACGACAGCAACGAGCAGGAATGTTGTTCGTCGCACTCGGTTTCCTCGTAATTAATGATGTTATTATTGATCAGCGTTAGCGACTTGTTGATTCAATCGAAATGCAAATCGCATTGGTGAGCCGTGGGCCGTGAGG
>NZ_ANOG01000366.1 GCF_000346295.1 Rhodopirellula maiorica SM1
TAATCCCAATTTCTCCAATTCGCCTTCTAGCGACGCTACATCAATCGCGGGGTTGTCCACGATCTTAAACGCGATCAAGTCGAACGCTCTCCATGCAGTCGTTCGAGAATTCGCCTCACTCGAGCTATCTGGGGGATTCGGACTTGTTTCCATCAATGCGATGGTCTTTTCAAATAACTCCGCCCGATTGCTCACCGAATCTTCATCATCAACAGCCAGACGAACGAGAAATCCGAGAAGTAATGGGTTGCGCGCCGCAAGACTTTTTACCGCGGGCACATCTGCAGAACGGCTTTCGACGATGCCATCCAGAAATTTTGTAAGCTTAGCATCGCGCACCTTGCTATCTTCAATTGCAGCACCAAACAAACGCTTGGCGTGTTCGCGAACCTGAAACTCCGACAGCGGCAAGAGTTCGAGATGATTAAAGCCTGAAAGGAGGTCAGGATAATGGCCGACTGGACGCGTTGTCACAACTATTTGGCACGACCGTCTTGATGCCCCCCAATTTCGAATTTCCTTTGCGATCTCTGGGCGTGTGGGGTCGCATTCGTCCAGACCATCGAGAACTAGAAAATCGAGATCGTCGATGAGCGTGGAAGCGAGCTTCGCACTCAGGTTTGCAGAGTTTTGAACAAGAGCCGTTAGAGCTTCATGGAATGTATCACCCGAATCAATTCGCTTGCGAATCAGCTTGAGACGGGCACTATGAACCAGGGTTCCCCCGGTTGCCAAGTCATGAGTCAATCTTTGGCAGAATGTTGTTTTCCCACTTCCCGGACCGCCTATGACTACGGTTCGGTCTGCGAAGCTCGCCAACAAGTTCACTCCCCAGCTCGAAACGCTGCTATTGCATTCAGCCAACCGTTCCCACTCGTGGTAATCACGTATCAGTCTTTCCAAAGACTCTTTTTGGAGCCTACGGTCCTTTTTGTCGTTAATAACACCAATCGGAATCCATGCATCGTTGATCGAGAGGGAGATCCCTAAACCCAATGCCTCGAAGCAGGCAGTACTATTCGCTAACGCTCGGCTGTACGTCGAGTATGCAATGTGGGAATTGTCGGTAGAGTTATTTAGTTCGACGTGTCGGCCAACAATTGAGACAAACTCCCGTGCCGTTGATCTACCCTGTCGTTGAATCATTTTGTGCGAGTGTTTGCAGAGCGATTTCCAAGCGGTAAATGTTTCAGCAGGATTCGACACGACTTTCCCGAGCATCGTGTTCGCGGTTCGCAGGTCCGGCAAATTGTCGTCCAGGTCCATGACAACAACTCGAAGACGCGGCAATACATCGTCAGCGTCAATTGCATTTTTTGTTAGAAAATCGCGGAGATCGACGGAAATCGCTTTTGCATTGTCTGTCCTGCCACCACGTTGAAGTTCTATTCGCAAGTCGTTGCAAATCGCGTTGCTGCTCTGTGAGTTGACGACCAAAGCACCATGAAGCGAACCATTCTCATTGAGGCCATTACAAAGACGTTGAATCGCAGACCAAAACTTGTCATCGACTCGAAGTTTCTTCTTCGCCTGAACCTCGATTCCTCCTTCATGCGTTACAATTAGAAGGTCATCGCCTGGTCCCCCTGACTCAGCGGAGACTACGTTGGGTATGTCAGAGCGTCCCTCAAACCAGTCAAGTGGTTGTTCCGTAATGGCATAGCATGCGATAAATGCCGTAACTTCTGCCTGGTAGTCGTAGCCACCGTCTCCTCCGTGTCCTGACATTGATTTCCCCGTGCTTTGGCCGAAAAACGAAAACTGCTGGCATCACGATCGGTTGGACTTGTGGTTGATGTGATTCGTTCTCAACTCCGAAAAGATCGCTAGGTGTAACGAGCGATCGGTTTCCTGCAATCCCACGTGTAAACCCAGTAAATCAACCTCGCCCGAAAGATCGTTCCGCTACGGTGAATGGCTTCAGATAATTGTCCGACAAAGCTGATGCGCTGACTGGAGATTCCGAGAGCAACCGACTGCACTCATGGAGCAATTCGCTTGGGGCAAGTTGAGACTCGCACAACTTGGTGACCAATGCTCTGGCATCCGAAATCAAGTTGATTAGTTTTGCATAGGTGAGCGCGAACGTTTCGTCTGCAGAAGCGGCTTCGGTCGCTAAACTTCTGGGATGCATAACAACTCGCTGAAACGAATGGCCGGGATAGTTTGCCGCAAACCACTGTGAAGCAACCAGCAATTGCCCATGATGCCCTTTCTTCAGTGCGTTTGTGTCCTTTTTTCGGCTCTTCGCTTCGATTACCCATGCTTTCTTGTCGGGAAACAGCCACAGTACATCTGGGCCCACTCCGTGGTCATCGTGTCGCTCGGTTACAAGTCCGATCATGGTTCCTAAGTCGGCGAGCGCCTTCTCGAACTGCGTTGCTGAAGCACCTTCGTGTAGGAACGCGACGGTGTCGTCGAAAGATTTAAGAAAACCGCGGCGTAGGTGGTATCCCTCGAACTGATTGACGACGTTGGTTGCTTGCTCGCCCGGTGTTACCAATGGTTGGTAAGGAGGACATACCTTGGGACGCAGCAAATTTCGATTGCTCGCATAAGCACGCTGCTGTAACGACTCAGAACGCTCTCGATTCCCCCAGTTGTCGGATATTCTGGCCGCAAGTTGACTCAGCCAACCAGACTCCGATCGGTCTTTGGAATCCAGCTCGTTAAGTACTTTCTCCAGCGTCGAAATCGCTTTCTGATGGTGCCCATCTTGCCACAGATTCATTGCCTTTCGTTCGGCAGTCACTCCAGTAAAGTCATGTGCAATCGCAGATGCCTCGTCAAGGCGTTCCGCGAGTGTCTCTGCGTGATATTCGGTCCAATCAGTATCGCGAGTGTAGCTACGCTCAATCGTTTCTCGCATATCAGACAAGTCCGATACTGCGCGACTGATTTCAATTCCCATTTCCATCTGTGCACGAGTGGAATCGGTAAGCAGTCGAAAGTTCGCGTCCTTTGCAATCCATCCTGCAATATCCGCCCCGTGCAAAATGACGACGCAATGATCCCCCGAGCCTCTTGCTCCTCGACCAATCCCCTGTTCGATTCGCTGCGCGAGCATTCGCATAATTGTCGTGCCGCCATGTAGAGCAGCAGCGCGATAAAGCTCATAGTCGGATGTTCCCTTTGGCAACCCACTTAGAATCAAGAGCCTGCACGAATTCCCAGGCAAATCCATTCCGTCGTAACGATTCGCAAACACGACCGGGCCGATAATTTCACCTTTCTGCAGCGACTCGACGGTACTTTCAACCTCCGCCGAGCCTTTTGCGAATGTTGCAACTTCCCGCCACTCCTCGGCCGCATTATCTGACTGAGTCAGGATTGTCACTCCGTAGTTTTGTTCGACCGTCCACTTAGCCAATTCCGCAATTACGTCACGAGTTTCGATGCGAAATGGCATCAGGTCAGGGATTAGAACCATTCGCTCGCTGACGCCAGCCAGTGATTGAGACTTGATGGGATTGGAGATTGAGCTCGGATCAGCATCAAACGTCCGAATAATATCGCTGTCGTTCGAGATTGTCGCAGACATGTAAATTCGCCGCTTGGCATCGGTGAACGTAGGAAACATATCGACCAGAGGAACAATCGGTGAGATCGTAAAGTGATCGCACCCAATTAATGCATGGCACAGGTGAAGTTTGTCTCGTAGCAAAGGCCATTGAAAGGCGAAGCTCTCGGACTGGGGTCGCAGGATCTCACGAACATCCTGAATTCGCTGATTCCAAGCCCAGTAGGGAACGTCTAAAACCGCATAGTCGTCTCCAGCGACGACATCATCGAAAGTTCCAATTCGATCCGTCTCGCTAAATGACGAGCGAAACAAGGTTGTCAGCGAGTCATAAATCTCACGATTTTTTTCACGGCTTACCGAAAGTGTGAAAGCGTCGCGAATCACCGAAAATGCGACGTGGGCATCGTCAAGAATGACTGCCTCGACTTCCTGAGGCGTCCCGCCTCCTCGCAGCTTGAATTTACTGCGTCCGTTGAAAAGAGCGTTGTAAGTGCCAACCATCAGTGCCGAGCCGTTCACAAACCTCTCGTCGAGATCAACGCCCTTCGTGTACGGCACAGCTGGGATTCCAAACTCAGTTGCCTTTGCAATAGTCTGCTTAACCAACTGAACTGTGGGAGTTAGGTATAGAACTGCCCCGCCAGTCTCGTTCATAGTTGATTGTGCCATTAATAATCCAACTATCGTTTTGCCGCCGCCCGTGTGTAGCTTAACCACCAAGTCTGCTTCACTGCGTCGGCCGAACCATTCGTTGAGCACATCAATCTGACTTGCGTAGAGATCATTAATACCTTCTGGCTTCGGTAGCCGGCGAAAGATGTCGTACGGTTGCACTGACTTCGGCTTTTGCTTTTCAGTCCGAAGTTTTCCAAAGTCCACCATGATCTAGCCCGTCTAATTGTATGACCGCGATTTCTTTCAAACTTCAAGTGACGGAGCCACTTGTGTTTGGGTTCGTATTTCTGACTTCAGCAAAGAATCGTACAGTGTGGCGGGCACCTCGCAGAGGGGGTTCTGGAGAACAATTTCCCGTGATCGGTGTTTGGCCGTTGCTGCGCCTCAAATTGTGCGACTTTCCCACACCGACGGGTGTTTGTCAGCGTGCTCCGGTGACTGCCATGGGGAATACAAGTCCTGCGCGAAAAATTCTTGTGATTGCGTACATTCTTCGTGCCACCGGATGGTGGTTATTTAAATTGTGCCGATTGAGTTGCTCCGATCCCATTTGAGGATCCTCTCTGACGTCAATGATCACGTTCTCGCCATACAGGTAATACATGAGAGGAACGACCCTGCCATATCAGGCGGTGGTGATCCGTCAGAGCGCCATGCACCGGAAAGGCAGGAATGCCACGGCCGACGAAGGCGGTGTGGATCCTCACACGGGCTAAGGGTCGCTCCTCAATTTCTAGTGAATTGGATTTGTTTATTTCATTTTGGGGAACTCCAAGTCTAGCAAGAACTGCTGTCAGTAGTTCTCCTATTTCAACGGGGCCGCGTCTACGTTCCGAGTGTTTACGAAGCACACTTGCCGCCACAATTGCTTCGTGTCCTTGCGTGTGACCAGGCAATTGTTCCACGGCTCTAGTCAAGTCCGCCAACACTTGTTGCATCGGTGTTTGGTGTATTCGATGAAACTCTCGAAGCTTTTCCAAAATCGAGTCAGGCGTGCGAAAGGCTGGGTGCCTCAATGGTTGATCTCCTGCTAAACATGCGAAGGCTAACCTCGAAAACTTTTTCGCCGTCTTTACACGACTCGCTCGAATATCGACTCCACGTGCGAAGTCCTGTTCTGCAAGTCCACGATAGTACGCGCAATGGGCAGCGAGGTTGTCCGCGATTCGCATTAACGCGCATCGTAAGCGTCGGTTCGCCTTTCGGATAATTGATCCGCTTGAGTCAGTTTGATTGCCTTGGTGCCGCGATGGAAACAAGCCGCATCCCCCAGTGATAGCGTTGGCATTGGCATATCCACCAATTGGGCCCATCTCGCCAGCGAGATCCGCTGCTGAAACGACATTAATTCCAGGGATCGACATCAAACGTACATACGGAGTTTGAACAAGCACGCTCGCTAGTTCCCGTTCAATCGCCGTAATTTGCTGGTTCAAATGCTGATACAACTCTTCCAAGTCTGTCCAGATCGCGTGGTGCAATGCTCCGTCTTGAATGGGCGTATCAGCCGATTGCGATGCCCAGCTGAGAATCTTGTCAACCGCGCGTTGGTTGCATCGTAGTGACTCTTTACGCAACCGCTTACAGATGCCGTCGCGACCGATCTTGAGCACCCTGGCAGGTGATTCACAGCAACGGCCACCGGCCATGACACTCTCCAGATTGAGGAATGGAAGCGAACTCCAAATTTTCCCCGAGACAATCCAGATTGCCTATTCCATTCCAGGAAAGAGTCTTTTCTTTCTCTCTAGTGTCATACCTGGCCGACACCGGAGCATTTGAGACCGAGGCAGTTACTTTTTGTCGATCCTCTAATAGCTAAAAAAATGACCGCGCTCACCCTGAGGTGAACGCGGTCTCGATGATGAACCAGCGACAACCGCGAAGAGTTATCGCTGGTGCCGACTACGACGGCCATCTGGCTTCGGCACGTCTCGTTTTTCGTACAAGCGAACCAGAGCGTTGGTGATCGCGGCACGCGAGACACCAATCTCTGCGGCAATGTCCTTTTCAATGACATTGGCATCGTGCAGTTCTTCGATACGCTTTTCAACCTCGGGATTGCCCTTGATCCTGACCTTCGACTCGCGCCGATGTTTGGTGCCAGCACCCTCTTGCTTGCCGTTGGCATAGTCGAGAGCGTTCAAAATGGTCGGCCTCGATACACCAAACTCCCTGGCGATCGCGTTGCACGAAGGTTTGCGTTTCGTCGACTCCGCAATGTTGTTATACCTGGCGAGGACTGCCTCTGCATTGTCCTTCGCCCAGCACGACCGTTCGGGCACTTGAAACTCCTCGACCCAAAACCAGTCATCAGGCAAGCCCCTAAACCGAAACGGATCAGTAACGGCGTCGATCTCCTCAAGAGCCGCTACTGACTCCCCGGGCTCGATTCGAGGCCGACCGCGACGGCGCGGCTTTGTTTGATAGTCGCCGGTTGCAGTTTCACCCGAAGGTTCATCCGATGTCTCCAGCGGTTGTTGCTTAGCAAACCAATTGACCGCATGAAACGAACTTCCAATTTTGCAAACCCTTAAACGCACACGGCCATCGTTGAAGCAGTCGATCCTGTCGACATGCATCGACAAGAACAGGTTCGTTTCCGTTGCGTTTTCACCGCTTAGTACTGTTGACAAGCGGTCGATCCGATCACGTACTTGTTCGGGACGGACAAGGGTCGCAAGGAAAGTCTCCGGATCAAAACCCTCATCAAGGATCGCCTCAATTTCACCGCGTCGATCGGATGCTTCGGCCAACTGAGTCTCGACCAATTCCCGAACCGAATCGGACAGTTTTGGTTTGCTTAGGGACTTAACCCAACCAGACATCTGCTCACGCAGCGTTGCCAATTCTGCTTCCAATCCCGGTTTCGCGTCAAGGTCTTCGGACTGGAGATCGCCCAAAGCCGCTCGAACTAGTTCCGTGATTTCGTCAACGAACTCCAATCTGGTAGGTTCGTCGCTCGGAATCAGATGCTTCAAGATGAAACCGACAACCGCTTCACGTAGCCATTCTTCGGGCACGCGAAATTTATTGTCGCAAATGCCGACACTACGGTTTGGACACATGTACGACATGTACACCGTATCCTTGTAGCTCGACGAATTTGGGTTCATCGCTGCATTGCAGTGCCCGCACCGGACCAGCCCTGTCAGAGGATACCGATAGCTGATGCCGCGTTGACGCTCGCCGCTTTCTGACTTTCGATTTCGGGTGCGAGCTATTCGGTGAGCCTGGATTTGCTGGAAGTCTTCGATTGAAATCAAAGGCTCACAGAAATCGGGAACGTGGATCACATCCTCAGGCGAGTTGGCTTCCAATACACGTACTCCACGAACAATACCCGTGCAGTTCTGGTCCCAAACCAGCTCGCCACAATAGATCGGATTCTGAAGTTGCTTGCCGATTGTGTCCGCAATGAAAGGCTTGAACTTGTCGGGAATGTCGGCTCGAGCGGTGAAGTACCTTGCCAGCCGAACTTGTCCCCAAGAACGCTCATCCTTGCTTTTCAGAAGCACCGCACGCATGATTGGGCCGGCTTCCTCATCGTGCACCAGATGGTTATGCACGATCGTCCGCGCACCGGGCTTTTCAATGCGTTCGACCTCATGGAGTCGGAATCCGAACGGCACTGGTCCTCCCGGCCAGAACTTTT
>NZ_ANOG01000367.1 GCF_000346295.1 Rhodopirellula maiorica SM1
GCCCCGAGTGAATATCGAGATGCGTAACAAACCGAATCGCTTGGTCGCTGATCGCAAAGCAACGCACACCCTGCTCTTCGAGTCTTGCCACCCATGAATCAGCGGTGCCAAGATTCGGTGCGATTTCGACAGCAACGATATTGGTGTCGATGCAGTCGCCGCGGATCGAAAACCCTTCGTGCGAACTAAAAACTTCGCCGAGCTGTTTGGCGTGCTCGTGATCTTCGACCAGACGATCACGATGGTTTTCGATCGCGTACAAGGCACCGGCGGCGATAATACCGGCTTGCCGCATCCCACCGCCAAATAGCTTTCGCGTGCGACGTGCCTGCTCGATAAAATCGCGGCTGCCGACCAGGGCCGAGCCGACGGGGGCTCCGAGTCCCTTGCTGAAACAGACGCTGACCGAATCAAACGGGGCCGCCAACTCGGCTTCGCTTTTTCCCGTGGCGGCCGCGGCGTTCCACAACCGGGCTCCATCAAGATGGGTCGCCAAGCCTTCGGACTTCGCCCATTGGCACGATTCAATGACGTCGGATTGAGGCAAAATCCGGCCGCCGCCGCGATTGTGCGTGTTCTCCAGACAGAGCAGCCGCGTACGAACGAAGTGGTCGTTACTGGCGCGGACTTGGCCGCGCAGGTGCTCAGGTTTCAGCACCCCGCCCTGCCCCGGGATCGTCTTTGCCACCAAACCGGACAGCGAGGCAAACGCTCCCTGTTCATACTGATAAATGTGGCAATCTTGCTCGCAAATGAACTCGCTGCCGCGATCACAATGCACTCGCACGGCGACTTGGTTGGTCATCGAGCCGCTGGGCATAAACACGGCGGCTTCTTTGCCGAGGATTTCTGCGGTTAAATGCTCCAGCCGCTCCACGGTGGGGTCGATATCGATGACCGCGTCGCCGACTTCGGCTTCGGCCATCGCGGTCCGCATCGCGGGCGTGGGCTTGGTCAGCGTGTCACTTCGCAAGTCGATTTCTTGACGCATTGTGGATAATTCGAGGGGGCTGCGGCTAAACAAAACGCATTGTATCGGCTTATGATACCGGTGGGAGAGGCTTGCCCGTCTGTCTCCGAAATCGAACGAAAACTGCGAACCAGCAAACCATGACAGTATCGAATCCATCCAGCTCTAACCTCCCTACGCTCCAGATCCAGCGAGTGGATGCTCGCGAAGGCTCGGCGGACATTTTGCTTCAGCTGCGTCAAAAACTCAGTCCCGCAGGCGATGTCGTCAGCCCCCGCGGCCGGGCGCTCACCGAAAAGGTGTTTGGCAAACCGCTAACGCCGGTCGAAGTGGTCCAGACGATTTGCAATGACGTCCAAACCGAAGGCACCGCGGCACTGTTGCGATATTGCCAAGCACTCGACAATGCCGAGCTATCGGCTGCCGAGCTTCGCGTTCCCGCTGAGGCCCTCGAGCAGGCTCACGCGGCGGCGGATCCGAAACTGATTGAATCGATTCGCCGGATTCGTGACAACATCACTGAATTCCAATCGGCGATCCTGCACCAAGACGTCACCATCGAGCCTCGCGAGGGTGTCCGTTTGACTCAGCGTTACGTCCCACTCCATCGGATCGGCGTGTGCGTCCCCGGCGGAGCCGCCGCCTATCCCTCGACGGTGCTGATGACAGTCGTCCCGGCCCAGGTCGCGGGAGTGAAACAGATCGCCGTGGTCGCTCCGCCAACCAAGTTCGGCGCGTACAACACCGATATGCTGGCGACGTGTCACGAGCTAGGCGTCAGCGAAGTTTATCGGATGGGCGGGGCGCAAGCGGTTGCGGCGATGGCGTACGGCTGCGACTGTATCGAACCCGTTCACAAAATCGTCGGTCCCGGGAACCTGTTTGTCGCACTGGCGAAGAAACATGTGTTTGGAACGGTCGACATCGATTCGTTCGCGGGCCCGAGCGAAGTGATCGTGATCGCCGATGGCACCGCCCGTGCCGACTACATCGCCGCCGACTTGTTGGCGCAAGCTGAGCACTCACCGGGATCGGCGATCCTGATCACTTGGGACGAAGCACTGATCGATGCGGTTCACGACGAGTTGGCGAAGCAAGTGGTCCAGCTCGAACGCAACGAATTGACAGTCGAGAGTCTCGAAGCCTTTGGTGCATTGATTTTGGTTCGTGATGAGCAGCAAGCGTGTGAGTTGACCGACGAATTTGCTCCCGAGCATTTGCACATTGAGACCGCGAACCCACGCGACCAAATCGCCAAGATCCGCAACAGCGGCGCGGCGTTCTTGGGGCACCATACGCCGGTAGCGTTGGGCGATTACGCCGCCGGCCCAAGCCATGTGTTGCCGACCGGAGGGACTTGCACTTGGGCAGCCGGCTTGTCGAGCAACAGTTTTTTGCGAAGCGGCAGTATTACTGAGTTTGATGAACCTGCACTGAAACAAATCGCTCCTGATGTCGAGCGACTTGCCGAGAAAGAGGGACTGACCGCTCATGCTCGCAGCGTCTCGATCCGGCGTTGATGATTACCCTTATGAACCCGTTCCCGGGCTCCCGTCTGGGAACGCACTGCAGCAGAGGCTGCTGTCTCATTCGTCGAGAATGAGACACTATGATCGAGCGGAAAAATACCGTCGTCTTTCGCTGAGCGAAAGCAGTCTTTTTCCGAAATTTTCGCGGAGCGAAAAACGACAATAAATTTATCCATCCCGAGCCCCCTTCCAGCTGAAACGAACCACGAAGTGCCCGAGTCATCGTTCTTCCGCCCTGCCCTTGCCAAAATGTTGCCTTACACGCCAGGTGAACAGCCTGCGCCGGGCAAAACGGTCAAGCTGAACACCAACGAAAATCCTTACCCGCCACCCAAGGCGGTGGTCGAGGCGATTCAGCATGCGGCGACCGGTGCAATCAACCGTTACCCCGACCCCGTGGCGACCGCGTTTCGCCGGGCGGCCGCCGATGCATTGGGGCTACCAGGGCCCGAGTGGATCTTGGCCGGTAACGGCAGCGACGAGATTCTGACGATGCTGGTCCGTGGCTTTGTGGGTGAAGGTCAACGGTTGCGACTGCCCTACCCCAGCTACATCCTGTATCGCACACTGGCGGACATCCAAGGCGCCGATTGGGAACAGGTTGCGTTTGAAGATGGATGGAAATTGCCAGCCGCCTTTGGCAAAACCGAAAACGATGTTCGTTTGGTTTTCTTGCCTAACCCGAACAGCCCCAGCGGGACGGTGGTTCCGCCTGCGGAAATTGAGCAACTTGCCTCAACGATGACCTGTCCATTGGTCGTTGATGAAGCGTATGCG
>NZ_ANOG01000368.1 GCF_000346295.1 Rhodopirellula maiorica SM1
GATGGCAATCTTGTCATCGAAGCCCGCAAAGACAACGCGGGGATCAGCGGGACGTCGCGTGAGTATTCCTCCGGCCGCGTGCGGACGAAACATCGTGGCGATTGGAAGTATGGTCGCATCGATGTGCGAGCCAAACTTCCCGTAGGAGCCGGAATCTGGTCGGCGATTTGGATGCTGCCCACCAACGATGCTTACGGCGGCTGGGCTGCCAGCGGTGAAATCGACATCATGGAAATGAAAGGGCAGGAACCCGACGAGGTCTTAGGAACATTGCACTACGGTGACGTCTGGCCACGCAATGCTTACAGCGGAGACAAGTACAAATTGCCAAACGGATCGTTTGCGGATGACTTCCATACCTTTTCGGTCGTTTGGAAAGAGGGCCAGATCGACTGGCTAATCGACGGAAAGAAATACCAAACGCAGACCAAATGGAGCAGCACCGGGGGTGAATTCCCGGCACCCTTTGACCAGGAGTTCCATCTGCTTTTGAACGTCGCCGTGGGAGGCAACTTCCTCGGCCCGCCTAACGATTCCACTCCCTTCCCCGCAAAAATGTTGGTGGATTACGTGCGTGTGTACCAATAAGTACAGCAAGAAAAGAGGACGTGTCAGGCTGCCAGTCGCGAGGCCCACCGAACGAAACTCGACGCGAGTTTCGCTACGTCATGCGGATATGCTGCATCCGAAACTCTTGGCGAGTTTCGCTACAATAGAATATCCGCCTATCGCGATTGCAGGATCCAATCGATGGCTGCCGTGGTCGAGTCGACGTCCGGTTTGGCGAGCGAAACCGCATCGGGTTTGCTGCCGGCGTGGTAGGCCTTCGCTGTAATCGCGGGGATTGACGGTTCCCCATCGATCCACAACGGGTTCGGGGCCGATAACGCCAATAACGTAGGCAGGTCGCCGTACTTGATTGCACCAGGCAGAAAGTTCACGTGCCGCCAATCATTCAGCATTTCAAAGCGAAATCCCTCGGTGTCGATTGCGACGCGATCCATCTTCGCTCCGGCGATCACGCGAGCCGCTGCGACCAACGGTCCGCCGCCGTTGACGCCAAGCACTTGCAATGACTTGGGCTGGTGATCGTCGCTGCGAATCCATGCCGTCACGGTTAAGATGTCATGGACGCGGCGAGCAAATACGGTGTCGTTGTAACCATAGGTGTAACCTGCGAACGGACGCGGGTTTTTGACCGTACGGTTCTCGGTTAGCGAATCCGAGTCATTCGTAAATTCACCTTGGCCATACAGATCGGCACCAACCACTGCGAATCCTGCCTCGACCAACCGCAATAATTCCGCGTCAGGCTTACCGCCTGGGAACATTCCCGATTTGCCTTCACCATCGACCCACAACACGACTTGCTGGTTCCACTTGTCCGCCTTGGGATAGACAGAAATAACTGGCAATTGCTCGCCTTGGCTGTTCAGCGTGATCAAATCGCCAAACTCGATGAATTGCTCACGCGGTTCTTTCCATACCTTGGTTCGTGTGATATCCGCGGCCTTTGGTAGCTCACGCCCGATCAACGTCGTCCAAGCCGCGCGGACGGTCGCGAGGTAGGAATCTGTTTCACGGTCGCCACGGGGTGAATGATTCGACAACACTGCCAGATCACGCTCATTTAGCTGCTGAAGCAATTTACGTTCGTAATCGTCGCCGCCCTCGGGTGCCGGGTGCTTGTCGTTCCAGACCGTGTATTCCTCGGGTGTCAGCGGTTTCCAATCAAGTTCCTCGATCGGCTCATCCAATCCAAGCTCGAGGTATTTGTTCATCCACGAATACATCACGCTGCGAGTGACAGCGTTGTAGTTATGAGGGAAATGCAGCATCGGTTCGCAGTACACATCGTCAGCGACGCCAAGCATCGCATACAGTTCGCGAAGTTGCGGATAGCCTTTGGTCATCATTTCTTTGGTCCAATCATTCGCCGCCGTCATCGCTTGCGGACGCGGAGCAAACAACGCGGCAAGCTCAACATTGCCCGTGCCGATGCGAAGCAGGCTGCAGTTTTCGCACGTGCATCCGCCCTGCATGCTGGTGGAAACCATCCCATTGGGAAAGCCAACGATGTGACGATCGTCGATCGCGCCCATTAGAATCGTCTGCGTCCCTCCGCCGCTGCCGCCAGTAACTGCCAAGCGAGCGGGATCGACATCCGGCAGGCTTTCGAGAAAATCAAGCGACCGGATGCAGTTCCACGTTTGCAAACCGAGAATGCTGTGCAGTCGTCCTTCGGCTTGAGCGCCATAAAATCCATAGTTCTCACGTCCTTCTAAGTCCGCGTTGTGTTTTGCATAGCCATGGGCGCGGTCTTTGGATATTTGTTGGCTGTCGACGTAGCCGAGCATATCAAAGATAAACGTAACGCAGCCCATTCGAGCGAGCTGAGCACAGCGAGCCAGTTTTGGAAAACGTCCCGATTCGCGGTGCAGCTCGGCGCCCGATGCGATCAGATCGTCCATCTTGGCTTCGCCATAATCATATTGCCGGCCGCCATGACCGTGAGGCGATAAGACCGCCGGTCGTTTCTCGGTTGCTTCCCCCTCGGGCCGAAACAATAGTCCCGATACAAAATGGCCAGGCAAGCTTTCGAAGTAGACCTTTTCGACGGTAAAGCCATCACGTTGGACTTTGCCGTGAATCACTGTGTTGAGCGGCGTCTTTACGGGCATCGGAAACAATCCCGTCGCCACCAGAACCCGCTGCTTCAATTCCGCCTGACGCTGCTGCCATGCTTGTTTCGATTTGGGAACTTCAAACGGAAAGTAACCATTCAAATCTTTCGGATCATTCAGCCGCACATCGTCGGGCCGAGTATTCGCGTCGAGAACACGATGTTTCTCGGCATCGCCTGCGATCAAGGCGGATGAACCGCAAACCGCAATGCTCGCAACGACCCACAAGAGTGTTAATTGGGACCGGACAAAGGGAAATGAGGCTTTCACGGAGGGCTCCGAATCAGGTAAAGGAGGGAAACGAGCGGAGCCTCATTGTAGCCGATTACGGACGGTGGAGTTCGCGGGAGCACATGAAGTGCATAGAGCTTGTCGTTCCCCCCCTGCTTAGCTGATTAGATCGTGAACCACATTCGCCTCTTCCACCCCCGTCAAACGCTGGTCCAACCCTTGGAAGCGGTGAGTAAAACGAGCGTGGTCGATCCCCAGCAGATGCAGAATCGTGGCTTGCAAGTCATGCACTTCGACGGGGTTATGGGCGACATTGAAGCCAAACTCATCCGACTCGCCGAATGAAAACCCACGTTTGACGCCACCGCCGGCCATCCACAGCGAGAAGGCGTACGGATGA
>NZ_ANOG01000369.1 GCF_000346295.1 Rhodopirellula maiorica SM1
GTAGCTCAGTTGGCAGAGCAGCTGATTTGTAATCAGCCGGTCGTGGGTTCGAATCCCTCCGCTGGCTTATGTCGCTCGAAACCAGCGACAGCAAGTACGAAAAAACGACAGTGAAATAGAGGATACGACTCAAGCAAAGAACACGATTCAAACGAAACCAGAAACGATTGCTGGCACAACCCAATTGTGCTGACAGAAGGAACAGGGGGGTTTGCCCGAGTGGTTAAAGGGGGCGGATTGTAAATCCGCTGACTATGTCTACACAGGTTCGAATCCTGTAGCCCCCATTTCAATGTTTCATCGCGGGTGTAGCTCAATGGTAGAGCAGCAGCCTTCCAAGCTGAATACGAGGGTTCGATTCCCTTCACCCGCTCTTGCGTTCGCTTCGTTTGCTTCAGGGTCGACTGAAGAACGTGTTTTGATGGACTTTGGGCTTTTGGTCTGAAATTCCTTTTGAGTCGCTGCTGTAGCTCAGTGGTAGAGCGCCTCCTTGGTAAGGATGAGGTCATGGGTTCAAATCCCATCAGCAGCTTTGGTGAGTGCGACTCCCCTATTGATATAGCTTCGAAGCGTGATTGCTGCGGAGCAAGCGAATGTCATCGAGGGCGAGACCAACGCAACCGCCGGAGTACTTTGTTAGCAAACCGAGCCTTCGGGCTTGGCATCAAATAACGCAGAGATGGCGAGAGTGCGTTTAGGGGCG